>JALSPX010000268.1 GCA_026985755.1 Sulfurovum sp.
ATTGGTCAACAGTTGACAGAGATTGTCGTGACACCTGAGGAGATACAAGATATGACAATAGGACAAAAAGTAAGTATCAGTACAAAAGCATTTAGTCCATTGGTGCAATACTAAAAAGAAGAGGAAAAAAATGAAAAAATTACACTATCTCACTTTGACAGATGCCTACGAATTGGCGATAAAAGAGTCTCTAAAACAAAAAGTAACCCAAGTTATGCTTGTGCCTCATGCACTGAATGCTGTCTTGGCAGAAGATGTTATCGTACAAAAAAATCTCCCTTCTTTTGATAACTCTGCTATGGATGGTTTTGCGTTTAAATATGAAGATAGAGGAAAAACACTTAAAATAGTGGCAAGCATTTTTGCGGGAGACAGACCTGAAGCTATCCTGAGCAATGGCACATGCTATAAGATAATGACAGGGGCTAAAGTCCCTCATGATGCAGACACTATTGTACCTATAGAGGATTGTAGTCATGTTTCCTCACAGAATGTCACTGTCCCCCAAGATATTAAACAAGGTAATGCATTGAGACCCAAAGGTGAAGAGCAACGTGTGGGAAATGTCTTATTTAAAAAAGGCGAAATGGTGACTCCTGCACATATTGCGCTTTTGTCTTCTCAGGGTATTATGGGGGTGAAAGTCTATAAGCCTCTAAGTATTGCAGTGGTTGCAACAGGAGATGAACTCAAAGAACCATGGGAAGCAGCCAATGAAGATGAAATCTATAATTCAAACGCTTATGCACTGATTGCTATACTGGAAAAGTATGGCTTTAGAGGTACCTATGCAGGTTCTATCCCTGATAATTTAGAAGAGAGTATACACTTTATTTCTGGACTAAAGTCATATGATGTGATTATTACCACAGGTGGTATCAGTATGGGAGATGCAGATTTTTTAGAAGAGGCTTTTTTGAGCAATGGGCTTGATGTGCTTTTTCATGGTATAGATGTAAAACCTGGACATCCAACTATGATGGGAACACTCGGTAACACTTTTGTGATGGCTATGCCTGGTAATCCTTTGGCAGCTATGATACATATCTTTTTACTCTCTTTGCCGATACTCTCTAAAATGCAAGGAAAAACAGCCTACCATCATGATTTTGTTTATGCTAAAAATACCAAAAACTTTAAAGCAAGAGCAGGTAGATCCAATGTGGTATTGGGGCAGATGCATCATGGAGAATTTACCGTAACAAGTAACAATAAATATGGTTCTGGTATGATGACGCCTATTGTAGAGAGTAATGCGCTTGTTGTACTCAATGAGACGATTTCATCAGTAGAAGAGGGTGAGATGCTTAAAGTTATTTTATTTGATACTTTACCTCATGCAGAAAAAAATAAAACTGTAAATTAGAGAGACTTTAGTATAATCTATCATGATTTATTATATATATGCAGATAACAAACAATCGTTTATAGATGAGGTTAAACCCTATCTGGAAGATAAAGAGATAAGGTATCTTCCTTTTTCTATGTTGGGTGCTTTGGATATAGCAGAAGTATCACACTTTATAGCCACAGGATGTTTGAATGAACTAAAACTTCTTATGGGTATAGCACATCAAAATGATATACCTCTAGGTATCATACCCTCAGTAGAACAAAAAGAACTGATCAAAACATTTGGGCTTAGCAGTAAAATAGAAGATGCGGTAGCATTGGCATTAGAAATACAAGAGAAAAAAATTGATTTGCTCTATTGTAATGGGGAAATCGTATTACAAGAAGTAGTCGTTGGAGATGCTCCGCCACTAGATAGTTTTGATTCTACACTCAATGGCAAAACGCATTTTGATAGATTTAAACTATTTTGGCAGACATTGAAGCGGGTGAAAGCACTTAAGCATACACAATTTAAAATAACAGACGCCAAGGAGAATGAGATTAAGTTCTCTGCTGTGGGAATCGTCGGAATAGAGTATAAAAACAATACCTTTGCTTCTAAACTCATTGCCTCTGAGTTAAGTGCGACAGATGGTAAACTTATAGCAGTGATACTTGCACCCACTTCGATTGTGCAATATATGGGGTATTTATTTAAATCTTTGGTCTCTCATATTACGCCTAGTACATTACCAAAATCAGTTGGGTATATACGTAGCAGCAAAATAATGATTGAGCCCAAAGAGACAATGGATGTACTCATAGACTCGGCTCAAAAACAAATCACTCCTATAGAGCTTGAGGTAGCAGGGAAGGCACTTGCATTAAGTGTAGGAACATCATTTTGGGAAAAACAGAGTACTCAGACAAGCAGTAAAGACAGTATCAAATTAGACCATTTGCCATCAGATGAAGAGAGTACAAACTATTTATCCCAAGCAATTCCACTTTTCTCTCATGCAAGCAAAGAGCAGTATGCTTCACTCTTTACAAATTTAAGAGAAGAGAGCCGTCTGAGTCAAAACTTTATGGTATTGCTTATCCTTGCAACCATGATAGCTACGTTTGGATTGTTTATCAACTCCTCTTCTGTAATTATCGGGGCGATGCTTTTAGCCCCACTTATGCAACCTATAGTAAGCCTCTCTATGGGAGTATTGAGGCAAGATACTACACTACAGCTTAATGGTGCCAAGACGATAGCAATTGGTGTTTTTACTGTATTGCTAACTGCAGCGCTCATCGCATTGTTTATTCCTATGGAAAGACTTACTACAGAGATGGCAGGACGTTTAAGTCCTACTATTTTGGATCTTTTTGTTGCCATAGTATCTGGAGCTGCAGCGGCTTATGCAAAGTCCAATGAGAAGATACTAGGAAGCCTTGCTGGCGTGGCTATTGCTGTGGCATTGGTACCACCTATTGCAGTTGCAGGTATTGGTATTGGTTGGGGTGACTGGTCCATGTTTTCAACTGCTTTTTTGCTTTTTATTACGAACCTTGTAGGTATTGTATTAGCCGCGGCATTTATCTTTGCTATGTTGGGATTCTCGCCTCTGCATTTAGCAAAAAAAGGTATTACGATATGGTTTATTATTGTTGCATTGGTAGCCATACCTTTAGACCTTTCATTTTCTAAAATGCAAGAAGATATACGTATACAAAAAACCCTATCCAATCTAGCATTTAGTGTAGGAGAACATAGCGTAAAGCTAACACATATAGAGCTAGTACATCGTGCAAAAATAGATGAGATTCGATGTGAAGTGATAAGCTCAGGCATCTTAAGTAAAGAAGAAAAAGCTAGACTCAAAGAAGCAATTTTAAAGAGCATAAGAAAAGAAGCAGTCGTTATTGTAACGTTTAGGTATAGGTTGTAGGGGTAGATTCCATATCTGCCTATAAGAAATATTGTCAATAAGAAAAGGGTCAATATGGAATTGACCCCTACGAATTACAATATATTATGAAGTGTGTTGGCCTTGCTCATCCAAGTGTTGAGTCTGTCCCACTCTTCATTCTCTACCATTTTTTGACATTTTTTGAGTTCTGATTGAAATGTATGAATGGCTTCTAGTAGATTCTCTTTATTTTGTCTAAAAACGTCTTCCCACATATTGGGACTAGACTTTGCTATACGACTCATATCTTTAAATCCTCCTCCTGCAAGGGCAATAATGCTCTCTCTGGCTTCCTGCTCCATGACGCTGTTTGCCAAAGCATAAGAGATAGCATGTGGCATATGTGAGATAAATGCCGCATGTCTATCGTGCTCACTGGCATCCATATAGACCAATTTCATACCAATATCTTCAAAAAGTGTTTGCGCAACATTTTGTTGGTACGTACCTGATTTTTCCAAATCACACAACACAACAACTTTTCCTTGATACAAGTTAGCCATCGCTGCAGTAGGACCAAATTTTTCTGTACCTGTCATAGGGTGTGCCGTGACAAAATGTTTACGTATCTTTGTTGGGATAGCATTTGATATCTTCTCCTTGGTACTTCCTAAATCAATGATAGTGCACTTAGGATGGAGATTGGTGAATTGTTTTGCAACAGAGATAATACCATCTACAGGGATACAGAGAAAAATGATGTCACACTGTGATAAATCAGAAATATCCGTTACAATTTCATCTACAAGTTTTAGTGATAATGCTTCTTTGCAGTGTGAGGGATTGTGATCTAAACCAATGAAATAATAAGGCTTCTGTGTCTCTTGTAGTGCGATACTCAGTGAGCCACCCATTAATCCAAGACCAACAAGTCCAATGGTTTTTTTTTGCATATTCTATGCCTTTATCTCTAAATTATTTACTGGATTATAGCATTATTTTTTATGAGTCTCTTATAGGAATAAAGATAAAATATTAACAAATTACCTTAAGGTTGATTAGAATGATTAAAAAAATAGCATTGGCTTGGATGTTGCTGGGTGCACTACTTACAGCACAACAAATTACACAAATTAAATTTATAGGATTGGCGCATCTTTCTCCTTCTGTTGCAGAAGAAATAGCAGGTATTAGAACAGGTGACCAAATAGACGCGACAAAAATAAATAAGTCTATTCAAAACTTTTTTTCTCAAGGATATTTTAAAGATGTATGGGTAGAGAAGCAGGGAAGTACACTTATTTATCATTTTAAAGAAAAAGTTGCTATCGCAAAAATAGAGATTAAAGGGTATGGCTCTGGTGATGAAGGGATTAAACTCTTAGAAGGTATTGGGCTAAAAAAAGGTGATTTGTATGATGAAAGAGAGATGAATAGAGCAAAAGAAGCACTTATCTCTAAGCTTGAGGCAGAAGGATATTACGACACAGTTGTAGAGATAAGTAAAGTGCCTGTGGGCGAAAATAGTGTAGCACTCACTTTTGAGGTGAATAAAGGTGAAAAAATAAAAATAAAAAAGATAAATTTTACAGGTGCAAAAGAGCTGGGGACAAGTGATTTGGAATTTGATCTTGCCAATAAAGAGGAAGATTTTTTAGGTTGGATGCCTTTTATGAATAACGGTGTGGCACGTATTGATCAGCTTGAATACGATGCATTGAGATTAAAAGATGTCTATATGAAACATGGGTATGTGGATGCGTATGTGAGTAAACCTTTGATGCGTGTGGATTTTGGTTCATACCATTCAGAAATAGATTATCAAATTAAAGAAGGTAAACAGTATCGTATCGGAGATGTGAGGATTTCCCAAAAGATTGATGGGCTTGATAGTGAAGCGCTTTTAGGAAAATTGACATTAAAAAAAGGAAAAATTTTTAATATAAAACGTATGCGTAAAGACATACAACTACTCAAAGAAGCTGTAGGTAACCTGGGATATGCCTATGCCCAGGTAGTGCCACAAATGCATAAAAATCCTCAAGATAATACAATAAGTATTGAATATATGTTACGCTCTGGAAAAAAAGTAACCATCAATGATGTCATTATTACTGGTAATGAGAGTACCAAAGATAGAGTGATACGTCGTTATCTCTACTTGGCACCTGGTGATACATATAATGCTACAGATCTAAAAGATTCCAAAAATGCTTTAGGAAGGACAGGTTTCTTTGAAAAAGTAGATATACAGAGTCAAAGGATTTCAGAAGATACAATCAACTTATTAGTCAAGGTAAAGGAGACAGCAACAGGTACTATTTCTGCTGGTGGGGGATACGGATCATTGGAAAAGCTTATGGTTAATGCATCTGTCTCAGATAAAAACTTTTTAGGTTCAGGCATTGCGGCGAGTGCTGGATTCAACCTTTCAAAAATCTCAACAAGTTATAATCTTTCGTTTACCAATCCAAAACTTTGGGATAGTCCATATAGCTTAGGATTTTCACTCTATAAAAAGAATTATAAATATACAAACTTTACACAAGATCAAACAGGGGCTTCATTGACACTGGGGAGAGAATTTTTAAGACATTTTCATGCTTCTGTAGGTGCAGGCTATGTGGATAATCAATCTCAGAGAAATGACAATAACTATACGGCGACTGGTTCATCTCTAGATAATACTATTAAGCCAAGCGAAGAACTAATTGACCGCTATTATAGTGATAAATATACCAAGACATCTCTCTATGCATCACTCTCATTTGACAATACAGATGATTTTTATACCCCACGTACAGGAATGATAGCTGCCATAAACATGGAGTTTGCTAACCTTGATGGGAACGATTTTAACCGTACCAAATATCCTGGTGGTTATGGTAACTATGTGAAAACATCAGGGAAACTTGGGCTATACTATGGTGTAGAAGATTGGATTGATTATGATTTGATTTTTAGGTTTAAAGCTAGGGTTTCCAATATCGCATCGACCAATGGAGAGAAAATACCTGTTGCCGAAAAACTTTTTATGGGTGGGATTAATTCTGTGAGGGGCTATCGACCATATTCCATTACACCTGGAGATGAATATGGGTTTATTACAGGTGGGAAAAAACGTGCATCAGCCAGTATAGAAGCAAGTATCCCTCTTTCAGAAGCAGCAATGATGCGATTGACATTCTTTTATGACTATGGGATGATAGGAGAAAATAGTTTCAATGAAATCAAACGCTCTGGTGCAGGGGCTATGATTGAATGGCGATCACCGTTGGGACCTATTAATCTTATTTTTGCAAGAGCATTAGATGATAAAAAAGGTGATAGAACATCCAATTTTGAATTCTCGATGGGAACAAAATTTTAGAAAGTGTTGATTAGATAATTGAACCCTCTGATTAACCTAAACATTCACAATGGGTTTTGCAAATGTAAGATTGTGCAAAAGATTTATAAGTCCTAGCCATAGCTAAGACGCCTTAAATATTTTGTGCAAGATTGCGTTTGCAAAGCCCACCCTTTGGGCATCACTAGCTTTCGCCTATGCGTTGTTACTCTTTCTCA
>JALSPX010000269.1 GCA_026985755.1 Sulfurovum sp.
CTTGATTAGACATAGGCATCGCTATGCGATGCAAACAATCACTCTTCACTTTTAATTTTTCATTCTTCACTACAATCACCCTCCCGTTTCGTAAAAAGCACGTTTGGATATTTCTCTATCTTCCAGTTCTTCCTCTGACCATCGGTTCTCTTTTGGTTTGTCTTTTAACACTTGTGCCAAGACATCTGCCGCACCTTGAATATCGCCTTTTTTGACAGATTCAGCAATACTCATCGCTTCATCAAAGTAGAGACATGGGATGAGATTACCTTCGGCGGTTAAACGTATACGGTTACAGTTTTCACAAAAATCATGCTTGTGAGGATCTATCAGACCAAACTCATACCCTGTCTCTTCTATACGGTAGTTAAATGAAGGACTCGCCCCCTCACGCCCCAACGCTTTAATAGTATATTTCTCTTTGACTTTTGCAAGTATCTCTCTACCGTGCATACCCTTTAATGCTTGGTCTGCATGAGCATTTTCCATATACTCAATGAAACGTACTTTCATGTCACGTGCTTCACAGTACGCCATAATATCTAGGATTTCATCATCATTGATACCTTTGAGTGGTACCATGTTTATTTTTACCTTTAGCCCTACCTCTAAAGCTTTGTCTATACCCTCAAACACTTTACTCAAGACATCTTTACCTGCTATCTTCGCTGCTACATCTGCTTTGAGTGAATCCAAAGAGATATTAAGACGCTTTAGCCCTGCATCTTTGAGACGTTGCGCTGCATCAGCAAGCAAAAAGGCATTGGTAGTCAGTGCCAAGTCCAAGCCCTCTTTATACTCATTGATCATCTTGATAAAAGTATCGAGGTCTTCGCGCAAGAGTGGTTCACCGCCTGTGAGACGTATCTTGGTTACTCCACCATCTATGGCAACTTTAACAAACAAAAAGAGCTCTTCAAAGCTAAGCAAGTTTTCTTTGGGTACCCATGAAAAAGGTTTTTCAGGCATACAGTACTGACACCTAAAGTTACAGCGTTCAGTAACAGAAATACGTAAGTAGTTGACTTCACGTCCATGACCATCTATAAGCATAGTTATTCCAAATTATGAATTTTTCTTAGGGTATCTAAATGTAGGTAAAAGAAGGGTGAGCTATATCAATAAAAGAATAAGTAAGTCTGCAGTGTGCTAAGAACACACTGCATTGAGAAAGAATCATTAAAATTAATGATGCCCTTTCCACATTGATTTCTTCCATAGGTATGCCAAAATTGTAAAGATAATAAAGAATAAAATAACTTTCCATCCAATATCTTCTCTTAATGGTTTACTTGGATCACCTGTCTCTTCAAGATACGTCATTACTTTTTCCATACCTTCTTTATTGAGTCCTACTCTAGGCATTGCAGTACCTGGAAGCTGAGATTGTGGGTTTTCAATCAAAGTCTCAAGGAAATGTTCAGATCTAGATCGAATAATAATAGATAAATCTGGTGGAAGTTTACCCATATATTTAGCCAACGCATTTTGATACATTCCTAAATTTTTCTTAAATTCAAGAGCATCTAAATCTACTCCCGTAGTAATATTTGCTTTTGTTTTAGGTACTGTACCAATTTGTGTCCATTTTGCGTATCGGTTAGCATGACATCTACCACAGGCAAATTCAAAGCCCTCTTTTGGACTTATCTCTTTAGGTGCGATAGACTTAAAATAGGCTACAATATCTGCTGCATCTTGGATACTACCTGCACTCGGAGGCATAGCAAAGTGCTTAGACTTTGTCACCTCTGCTGGATTTAACAAAAAGTGTGCAAAAAACTTCTCATCAAGCATTGCACCAGCAAAACTCAAGTCTGGTGGGTTTACACCATATGCTGCAGCTGATGCCACTGCATCCATCGGTGCTGGCATGTTTTTTACATTAATCGAGTGACACCCTATACATGCAGAAGCAAGTGCTTCTCCTTTTGTGGCATCACCTTTTGGTGTCTCTTTTAAATCACTATAAGCTAAATGCTCTCCCTCAACATGCTTGTGCATTTGAGAGTGTGCAAATGGTTCAACACCCCAGTATAAAACAAGGGTAAAAATCGCTACTATTCCAAATATTTTTAATTCTTTCATCTTCTAACCCCTTATAACTTTTTTTCTTTTGCCGTAATAATTGGCAATGCAATCCATAAGGCGAAGAATACCAAGGCTGCAACAAGTCCAATAACACTCCAGATACCTTCTGGTGGTAATTTACCCATAAATGTTAAGACTAGCATATCAATGAGCATTGCCCAGAACCAAAACTTAAACAATCCTCTTCTGCTTGCTGGAGCCACATTTGGACTCTTGTCAAGGAATGGAAGTAAAAAGAATATCACCTGTGCGATAGCAAAGGCAATCAAACCAATATTGGTTGAGAATGGTCTAAGTACTTCATAAGACCACAAAAAATACCACTCAGGATAGATATGTGTTGGTGTTTTAAGTCCATTTGCTGGGTCAAAGTTTACTGGATCCATCGCAAATTCGAAGTGATAGAAAACCAAATAGAAGAAGAGTATAAAGTAAACTCCCATGACCAAGACATCTTTGCTCAAAAATACAGGAGAGAAAGGAATCACTTTAGACTCTTTCACTTTGCCTTCTTTATACAATTTTGCTGCTTCATCAAAGTCAATCTCTTCACCATCTTGGTTATTGACATGAGGGATTCTCAGCGTACCAAAGTGAAGTACAATCAAACCAATAATTGCTAAAGGTATGAGTAATACATGCAACATAAAGAATCTATTCAAGAATGCTTGTCCAGGGACATAGTCCCCTCTAATCCACTCTACCAATCCATCTGCATGTAATGAACCGCCAGAGAAAAGATTGGTAATAACCATACCTGCCCAGTAAGACATTTGTCCCCATGGTAGCATGTATCCAGAGAATGCTTCTGCCGAGAATGCAACATAAAGTCCCATACCACTTAACCAAATAAGCTCTCTTCCTTTTTTGTACGAACCATAATAGATACCTGTGAACATATGAATATAGATAATCAAAAAGACTATAGATGCACCTACCCCATGAATATGTCTCCATAACCAACCATACCCTACTTCAGACATGATTGTATAATTGACAGAATCAAATGCACTATTTACATTTGGTTGATAATACATCAATAAGAATATTCCTGAAACCAATAATATTCCAAATGTAGCTGCAAGTACCATACCCATTGCCCATAAAAAGTTAATATTTTTTGGAATCCAATATTCGGTTTGTAATACACGCTTTAAAGTCTCTACTGCCAATCGCTGATCGAGCCACTCTCCAATGCTATTTGCTTTTTCAAAATGTGCCATCTATGTCTCCTTATACCGCTAATGTTGTGCCATCAGCCAACATTTTTTCATATTCTGGACCTGTTTCACCAAGCACAAGCTTTGTACCATCAATTTTAAACGGAGGGATATCAAGCCCACGTGGTGGTGGTGCTTTTGTCACATCTGCAGTCGCATCATATGTTCCACCATGACATGCACACAAAAAGCTCTCTTTCTCAGGATTATATCCAGGGATACATCCAAGGTGCGTACAGAGCCCTACACTCACCATATAGTGTGCATCACCAATTTGTATCAATCTTTTCTTCGTTTTTTCAGTTGTTTTTGCCATCATCTCTTTAGATTGTTTTAAAACAAAGATTGGCTTACCTCTCCATTTTTCTGTAATAAGTACATTCTCTGGTGCATCTTTGAGATCTATGGTTGTAAATCCTGCTGCTTTTACACTTGGCAATGGATCCCATGTACGTTTCATCGCATAAAGTGCTCCAAGCCCACCTAGAGCAGTAAATCCACCCAAAGCCATACCCATAAAGTCTCTACGACCTTTCGTAGTTTTGTTTGACATTATTCATCTCCTTTTTATGTTAAAACTCTATATTATACGCTTAAGCATGTTAAACTAAATTGAGCTTTCTCAAGGAGAGTAATATTTCCATCAGGAGGCAATAGCTGTTGCTTTTTGAAACAAAAAACTAGACACATACCTTTGTTATATCAATTTTTTGAATAGTATGCATTGGATTTACTTGCACATCTTTTATAGATTCTTCCAATACCTGACTATTAAACCCATCCACAATAGCAATTCCATAAGACGCCAAAAGGCTTTTAGCATACAATTCTCTCTCTGGTAGCACTATATAAATTACCTTTGCTCCAGCTGCTTTGGCTTCTAATGCCGTCTGGGATGATGCTGTAACAATCGTGCTTGAAGTTTTAATCAACGCTTCATACTCTTCAGGTTCATGTAGAGTCGAGAAAAGTTTTGCCAAGTCATCTTCATACTTTACGAAAAAATAGTTACCCAACAAAAGCTCCATATCAAAAGCTTTAAAAAATGCTTCATTGTTCAAAATAGTCTTATCGTAGTCCGAATCACCTAAAAAGAATAGTATTCTTTCTTCTTTGGATGTCTCTTCAAAAAACGTATCATCTACCATCACAGTATCGAAAGGAATCACCTTTTCACTATGTACAGGCGCATCATTTTCATCATGTGCAAAACGCCATACCTGATCAAAGTCTTGACAATACTTCACCAACCTACCATGGTCATCTTCCACAGAGTCAATAATAATACTATCACCATTTTGGGCAATCGCATCGATATCTTGTATGCCCTCTATGGTTACATACTCAGATACACCCAATTCACGTGCCACAAGCCCTGCTCTAAAGTCATTGACAAGCAGTTGTGTTTTTTCACCTTTATCATTAAGTCTATTAAGCAGTGCAGCACCTCGTCTAAGTCTCTCTAATCCCAGTTTATGGCTTGTATTTGCATAATAATATAACATTTATTCGTTTCCTTTACTGTTATTCATTCTTTGTCTCATTTTTATATGTACATGCACTATCTCTAGTGCTGCTGGTGTTACACCAGATATCTGCGATGCAGAAAAAAGTGTCGGTGGTGTCGCCTTTTCTAGTTTTTCCACAATCTCATTACTCAGTCCCGATATGCTGTTATACACAAAATCTTCTGGTATCTTGATTTTAAGCATCTCATCCATATTCATTATTTGTGCCTGTTGCTTCTCTATGTAACGGCTATATTTTGCTTCTACAAGTATCTGCTCCATCACTTCATCATCATATTTGTCAAAGTCTGGCAGCAAGGTAGTGAGTTTCTCGCGATTAAAGTCACCACGACCTATCACATCCATCCAACGGGTTTTTTCGTTAATTTTCACTGCACCTATGGCAGAGAGTTTGGCTAAAAATTCCTTGGTTGGGGTGATATAGTTTTCAGATAAAAAGAGTAATGCCTCATCCAAAGCCTCTTTTTTCGCTTCAAACTTCGCCATATATGCTTCATCTAAAAGCCCAAGTGCTTGACCATAACGGGAGAGTCT
Source organism: Sulfurovum sp. (assembly GCA_026985755.1). GTDB lineage: Bacteria > Campylobacterota > Campylobacteria > Campylobacterales > Sulfurovaceae > Sulfurovum. The sequence goes on from JALSPX010000269.1 coordinate 5,375, forward strand.
CATGTCTGCATTGTCTTCACGTAAAAGCAGTCTATACTCTGCACGGCTGGTAAACATACGGTAAGGCTCTTTGGTGCCTTTGGTTACAAGGTCGTCTATGAGTACCCCTATATAGGCTTCATCACGACGCAAAATAAACGGTTCTTTGCCTTGTACATTCAGTGCAGCATTTATCCCTGCCATCATCCCTTGGGCTGCTGCTTCTTCATAACCTGTAGTACCATTGATTTGTCCTGCCGTGTAGAGTCCTGCTATTTTCTTAGTCTCTAGGGTGTGTTTTAGCTCAGTAGGCTGTACATAATCATACTCTATCGCATAGCCATAGCGGACGATTTTGGCATTCTCCATCCCCTCAACTGACTGTATCATCTCCAGTTGCACATCTATGGGTAGTGAGGTACTCATCCCATTGATGTAGTATTCAGTCTCATCCATCGTCTGAGGCTCTACAAATATCTGATGTCTAGGTCTGTCTCTAAAACGGCTAATCTTATCTTCTATACTTGGACAATAGCGTGGTCCTGTACCCTCTATCTGTCCAGAGAACATCGGTGCTCTATAGAAGTTAGACTCTATAATCTCATGGGTGGTTTCATTGGTATAGGTGACATAACATGGTAACTGCTTAGGATTGAACGTACTCCTATCGGTACGAAACGAAAATGGAGGTGGAGGGGTATCTCCATGTTGCACTTCCATCACCGAAGTATCCACAGATTTTGCATCGATTCTCGCGCACGTTCCTGTTTTGAGTCTGCCTATCTCTATACCTAGCCCTCTCATATACTCAGCCAACTCCACAGAAGCAAACTCCCCTTGACGCCCAGCGACTTGCTTTTTGTCACCTATATGTATCAGCCCATTTAGAAACGTTCCTGCAGTGATGATGACTTTGGATGCAATATAGGTATTACCAAGTTGTGTGGTCACACCTTTGACTACCGCGTCTTCTACTACCAGTCCATCGGCTATCTCTTGCTTGACCTCTAGGTTTTCAGTATTAAGCACCACATTACGCATATAGATTCTATAGGCATCCATATCTATCTGTGCACGTGTGCCACGTACTGCTGGGCCTTTAGAAGCATTGAGTGTTCTAAACTGTATCCCTGTAGTGTCGGTACAAATACCCATCTCGCCACCGAGTGCATCTATCTCACGTACCAAATGCCCTTTGGCAAGCCCACCTATAGCAGGGTTACAAGAACTCGCACCTATCTGCTCTGCAAGTATCGTAATAAGCAAAGTCTTCACACCCATACGCGCCGAAGCCAAAGAAGCCTCTATCCCCGCATGACCACCACCGATAACTATGACATCGTAATTCATTTTTTACCTCATATCGGATACCCACAAGGGGCACCCCTACATTTTGATATACCGTAGAGGCATCCCCTT
>JALSPX010000270.1 GCA_026985755.1 Sulfurovum sp.
ATCATGCTCTGCTTGACTTAATAAGTCTATAGCGAGGTAATCTTCTCTCGCTGTTTCATCTGCCAAGATACCTATCTCAGAAGGCCCTGCTATCATATCTATGTTTACTTCTCCATAGACTAACTTTTTAGCAGTAGCCACGAAGATATTTCCAGGCCCTGTAATGACATCTACTTTAGGAATAGTTTCCGTTCCATATGCCATCGCACCTATGGCAGATGCGCCACCTACTCTAAAGACTTTGGTCACTTTACAGAGGTGACAAGCTGCAAGTAGCAGTTCATTGAGTTCATTGTCAGGTGCTGGGGTACAGATGACAATCTCTTCTACTCCTGCAACTTGTGCAGGTATAACGTTCATTAGAAGTGAGCTAGGATAGGCAGCTTTTCCACCAGGAATATACAACCCTGCTCTGTCTACTGCTGTGACCTTTTGACCTAATATCGTACCATTGGCTTCTGTATCCATCCACGTCTTAGGCATAAGCTTTTGGTGGTAGCTTTCTATCCTATCATACGCTAGGTGTAAAGCATCACGAAGTACTGGGTCAATGTTTTCATAGGCCTTAGCCATCTCGTCTATACTTACGAGAAGTTCCGCATCCTCTTTAGGTTCCCATCTGTCAAACTTTGCTATCTGCGCTTTGAGTGCTCTGTTACCCTCCGTTTGTATCTCTTTAAGTAGACCAGAGACGATGCTTGTTACACCCTCTATATCCATCTTACCACGTTCTAGTAGTTCATTGAAATTTGATTCAAAGGTGTCATCGTTACTGTAAAATATTTTCATTTTTTATTCCTGTTGCTTAGCGGTTCACCGAGAGGTTAGCTGATTCATGATTCATTGCTTTGCAACAAATCACAAATCATCAGACCCCTCTATGTCCCTACATTTTGTATTTACGTTCATATCTTGGAAGCATACTCTCGTTACCTAACACACCACCTTGGTGTATGTAGAGTGTAGGCTTTTTACAAACCTCAAGATGTGCCAACAGTGTTCGCCACCCCAAAGGGTCATAAAGGAGGTCAAAGACCACTCCCGTTTGTTGTTGTAATTTTAGCCAAATTTCATAGTTATCTCTATAAAGTTTTCCAAAATGGTGTTTTTTTTCTAAAGAGAGTATACGTGGATGATATTTTTCATCCTCCTCAAGCTCCAAAAACTGCTTTTTCAAATACGTACTATCACCTACACAAGCACAAGTATACACCATAGGAACAATCCCTTTTGGTTGCCTTTTTAAAATATTTTTCTGTAAAAACAGAGCCGTTGTCCCCGTCCCAGATGGCAAAAAGATATTCAATTCTTTTATATTGTTTTCTCTTTGCCAATCTATAATCTCATGGGCTAATATTTTTATGCCATATTCTGCCTCTTTTTGGCGTCCACCTTCTTCTATAGACAATACATCTTCTGATTGGGTAGATATGGAATCTGCCCCTACAATCACTTTCATACCATTATCTAAAGCACCTTTATAATTACCATGAGGGTTTTCTTTCAGATACTCTGCGATATGCTCCACAAAATACTCAAACTCCCACCCTCTCATTTTTGCTAAAATAGAAAGTGAATACATCGCATTAGACTGTGCAGAACCATAAGAGACAATTTTTTTAATATCTGGAAAATCATTTTCTAAAAAATAGTGAAATTTACGGGATTTGTTTCCAGAAAAATCTGGATGCAAGAGGTCATCACGCTTCAAAAAGAAAGTATGATTATCAAAAGAAATTTGTTCTATAGGAGAGGATTTAAAAATCATAAGAACCCCCTCCATTTATCACGCAAAGCGTGCCTTGTCTCTACGAACACCCTTGTAAGCAACGCGATTTGAGAGTAGAGACGACTTTTTCTTACTTTTCTAGAAAAGTAAGAGGAATCACAACGCCACAGTTCAATAAAAAGGAAACCATGACAAAGAAAAAAGAAAGCGAAACTTTAATTTCGCCCCACACAATTCAAGTCATCAAAGGCTTTTTCAAGTCGGGCTACCATAGAAAGCTCTGCAGCACGTATCCACTTACGAGGATCATAATAAGATTTATTTGGCTTATCTTCACCTTCTGGATTGCCTATCTGGCCTTGGAGATAATCTTTATTTTTAGCCACATACTCTTTTACACCTTCCCAAAATGCCCATTGAGTGTCTGTATCAATATTCATTTTTACAGCACCATAAGAGATAGCCTCACGTATATCTTCCAACTCAGAACCTGAACCACCATGAAAGACAAAATCAACTGGTTTAGGATTGGTATCAAACTTCTCTTCGATGTATTTTTGAGAGTTGTCCAGTATTTTTGGTGTCAAGCTGACATTTCCTGGTTTATATACACCATGTACATTTCCAAATGATGCAGCTATCGTAAAGTTTGGAGAAATCTTCATAAGCTCTTCGTAGGCATAGGCTACCTCTTCTGGTTGTGTATATAAAAGTGAATTGTCAATATTTGTATTATCTACACCATCCTCTTCTCCGCCAGTCACACCTAGCTCTATTTCTAAAGTCATACCCATTTTAGACATACGTTCAAGGTATCTCTTAGATGTAGCTATGTTCTCTTCTATAGGCTCTTCACTCAAATCAATCATGTGAGAAGAAAACAGAGGTATACCATGTACCTTGAAATGTGCTTCACTGGCATCTAAAAGTGCATCAATCCATGGCAATAGTTTTCTTGCAGCATGATCCGTATGTAATACCACTGGCACACCATAAGCAGCAGCTACCGTATGCACATGCTTTGCCCCCGAAATAGCTCCTAAAACAGCTGCATCATCAGAAGGTAAACCTTTTCCTGCATAGTAGGCTGCCCCACCATTGGAAAACTGCACAATCACAGGGGAGTTGACCTTTTTAGCTGCTTCAAGTACCGCATTGACAGAAGAGGTACTCACTACATTTACAGCAGGAAGCGCGAACGCTTCATCTTTTGCGACTTTAAATAACTTCTGAAGATTCTCACCTGTAATAACACCTGCTTGTACTATATCTAAAACCTTTGTAGACATCTATATTTTCCTATTTTAATTTGATTTTTGCTTTTTTCATTAATTTAGAAACAACTTTTTCTTGCGCGAGTTGCATTTTAAGTGTATTTTTGATTTTATCAAAAGGTGGTATTTTTGTTTTACTTTTTATTTTTTTCGCTGCTTTTTTCATTTTATCGTAGGCTTTTTCTGCTTCACTGTCTGAAATCTTAATTTTAGCCAACTTCTTTTGCATCCAATACGCAGACAAAGCTGCTTTTTTTTCTTTGGAAGATAGCTGCTTTTTAGCTGCTACCGCTATCAATTTAGAAGGAGCTATCATGTCAATAAGTTGCTTTTTTCCCTCTTTAGGAAGTTTACTCCAAGTCATCTTACCTTTCGTAAGCACACCAAGCGCCTTGTTTGCTTCTTTGACAGTAATTTTCATTCCATTGACCGTTGCCGCTGTTTTAGCACTCGCAGTAGAGGTAAGCAATAATAACCCTAAACTCACAATAATTAAAATTTTTTTCATTTATTATCCTTTTATATTTGGTATTTTATCTAATTTTTCCAATGTTTTATTTGAATCGGTAATGCCAGTCGAGAGATTCTCATCTTCAACTATCACAATCTTTGCATCCTTTGTCAACGTCTGCATTATTTTTTTCTCAATAATTTCATTTTTTAAACTTTTCCCAAGACTAATATAAGGAGGAATTTTGGCAGCAGGATTATCTGCTAACGCTTTAGCCTTTTTTGCTTCATACAATGCTAACATTTCCTCAGAAGAAACAGGAATCTGTGCTCTTTGTTTCTCTAGCCACATTTGACTAAAAATAGCCTCTTTTTCTTTTGAAGTAATCTCTTTTTCAGCTTCTTGAGCAACGAGGATAGGTCTTGCCAAATCCTTTACAAGCACTAAGCGTTGTTTCTTATCTAGCCTATCAAAGTCTTTTACAGTACCTTTTGTGGCAATATTCAAATATTTATCTGCTTCTTTTTTATATATCTCTTGTCCATTTACTGTTGCAATGATTGCAGTTGATGGTCTACCTTTAAAGTGTTTCATCGCATACATTTTTTGCAAATCTTTAAGTACCATAAGACGCTGTTTTCGAGGCAAAAGATCTAAATCTTTTATTTTACCCTTGGTTACTTTTTTTAGATATCTATTGGCTTCCTTTTTATATACAGGTTTACCATCATTATATCTTCCTATAACTGCTGTAGCTGGTCTACTTTTGTGTGCTGTTTTTTGGATTGCAGGTTTAGGCTTTTTGCCTACACCTACTCCGTTTAAGTTTACCATACCTGCACTCTCTTTTTGGTGCAATATATTATTTAGGGAATTTTTAAGTGCATCTGCAGACAAGGAACTCACAAGAAAAATGCTTGCCAGTCCCCATATAAATAAGATATTTTTCATACTATTTTGTAGTATTAGATTCTGTTTTTGGTTTTACAATTTTTGCTTTACTTTTTAACTCTTTTGCAACTTCTTCTATTTTTTTTGCAAATTGTTGTTGCTTAAGTGATGTTACTATCTTCTCTTTTACTTGTTCATAAGGTACAGATGATGCCTCTTTTTTGTCTTCTAGGTAAATAATATGGTAACCAAACTGTGTTTTTACTGGTTTGCTTGTCACTTCACCTACTTTTAGATTCCATACTGCCTTTGAAAACTCTGGAACCATTTGACCTTTCGTAAATGAACCTAAATCTCCACCTTTGGGTCCAGACGGTCCAGTTGATTTAGTTTTTGCAAGTTCTATAAATTTTGTTTTGAGTGCTTCGCCTTTTAATGTTTTTAATTCATCAGTAATTGCCTGAGCCTCTTTTTCATCTTTAACTAAAATATGTCTCGCGTGTACTGTAGCTTTTTCTTTAAACTTATCTAAATTTTTATCATAAAATTCTTTGGCTTCACTGTCACTAACAACGACATTATCCATCTGTTCTTTCATCCACATATTCACAAGAAGTTCTTCTTTGATTTTGTCCATATTTCTTTGAAATTCTGGTTTTTTCTCAATGCCCTCTTTTTCTGCAAGTTCTGTAAAGAGTCTCTTTTCTACCAGTCTGTCCACAACCATATCTTGCTGTGATTTATCAAGTTTTGCAAATTGTGCTTGAGGAGCAGATGCCGTTACAAATGCTTCCGCATCCTGCTTTGTAATATTTTTTCCATTGACTGTTACCAGTATATCTGATGCTGTAAGTGCTGTTGCCATCATGGCAACAGTAAAGAGTGAAGTTTTTGCGAGTTTTAACATATCTATTTTCCTTTTATACTTAAAATAATGTGACAAGAAGTATATCTCTCTTGGGTAAATCATTTATTAATGTGGTACTATTTTAGTCTTATTATATTTAGAACAAGGTTTTAAACATGACAAAAACAAAAAAAGATGTAAAAATAAAAAAAGCAACCAAAAAAGAGATAGAAGAGATAAAAGCACTCTTTTTAGAGCATTATCCAGATTCACTGACAGAACTCAACTATACAAATCTCTACGAGCTTCTCATCGCTGTGATGCTCTCGGCTCAATGTACCGACAAACGTGTCAATATCATCAGCCCAGCACTTTTTGAAAAATACCCAGACCCCATCAGTCTTGCCAATGCAGACCTAGATGAAGTCAAATCCTACCTCAACACCTGCTCATTTTTTAATAACAAAGCCAAAAACCTCATCAAGATGGCACAATCCGTGGTAGAAAACTACGGTAATGAAATACCGCTAGAGCGTGATGAACTCGTTAAGCTCGCAGGTGTAGGACAAAAAACAGCCAATGTTGTGATGATAGAATATGCAGGAGCTAACCTCATGGCAGTAGATACGCATGTATTTAGAGTCGCACACCGTTTGGGGCTTAGTGATGCCAAAACAGCTATCAAATGTGAAGAGGAGCTCACCAAAAAGTTTAAAACCGATTTACATTTGTTGCATCAGGCGATGGTGCTTTTTGGACGCTATCGATGTAAAGCTGTTAATCCTGAATGTGAGGGGTGTTTTATGGAAACTCATTGTAAAACGACGCAAACGTTTAAGGTTTAAATTTTTTTATTTGATTTAAATTGGGCTTTAGTTCAAGTCGACGCGTTGTTATTCTCATTACTTTTCTAGAAAAGTAACCAAAAGTCGTCGTGGTTCTCAAATCGCAAGCTTTCAAGGGTGTTCACCACAACAATGTTTATTTATTTAATGAATGGGCTATCGCCATATTTTATATTAACTATGCCGACTAAACCCTTTTCATAATCCCAAGCAATACCTCATACGTCCTCTCAACAGAACCCAAATCCACCTCTTCACGTGTAGAGTGCGGATAACGTATCGTAGGACCAATGGATGCAAACTTCATAGCAGGGTATTTTTCTGCGATAACACCACACTCTAAGCCTGCATGTATCGCCATCATCTTTGTTTTACCAAACACAGCTTTCATCTCTTCACTCACAAGATTTGTAAATTCTGAAACATCAGGCTTCCACGCAGGGTATTTGTCTTCTACCTCTACCTCAAAGCCATGCTCATGAAACAGTCTTACAGTCTCTTCTGTCAAATCTTCTAACTCCTGCGCACCCATGGCACGTGCAGAGGTCTCTATCTTGACTCCACCCTTTTCATCAGCTGTAATGATAGCAAGGTTGATACTCACATCAGGAATGCCAAGCTCATCGTTCATCGCATGGACACCATGCTTAAAGCTATCTATCAAAGAGATTATTTTTTCTCCCCCGTTTAAGACTT
>JALSPX010000271.1 GCA_026985755.1 Sulfurovum sp.
AGCAAATCATACGTTCAGGGACTGCTATTTGTGCATTGACAAGCGAATCCAAGTTTGCACAATCAAGAGCAGATTTTTTAAATAAACTCATGGTAGCTCTCAAAGAAGCAAACGAAACGCAATATTGGATAAATTTACTTTATGATACAGGGTACATCACACAATCCATGCATGATAGCTTGTTAAAAGATTGTAGAGAATTGGTAGGACTCTTGGTGTCTATTACCAAAACCCTCAAAAACAAAGGCATTACAAAGTAATGCAAACCACAATTTCTAATTTCTACCTTCTAATTTCTAATCCCAAAGGATTACAGTGCCAAATTTCACAGTAAAATCAAACTATATGCCCGCAGGCGACCAACCCACTGCCATTGATGCCCTCTCCTCTTCTATAGAAGCAGGCAACCAATACCAAACCCTGCTGGGTGTGACAGGCTCTGGTAAGACCTATACTATGGCAAAAGTCATAGAGCGTACCAAAAAACCAACGCTTATTATGACGCATAACAAAACGCTGGCTGCACAACTCTACAGCGAATTTAAAAGCTTTTTTCCCAACAACCATGTAGAGTATTTTATCTCTTACTATGACTACTATCAGCCTGAGGCGTATCTGCCACGGCAAGACCTTTTTATAGAAAAAGACTCTTCTATCAATGAAGAGTTGGAGCGACTACGGCTTAGTACTACGGCATCGCTGTTGCACCATGATGATGTCATTGTCATTGCTTCGGTGAGTGCCAACTATGGATTGGGAAGTCCAGATGACTATAGGAGTATCGTACAAAAGCTCACCGTCGGAGAAGAGTACAACCAAAAGGCGCTGCTACTTAGACTCGTAGATATGGGCTATAAACGTAATGATGAGTTCTTTGACCGTGGAGACTTTAGGGTCAATGGTGAGGTAATAGATATCTACCCTGCCTATGCAGAAGAGTTTGCTATACGTGTAGAGTTTTTTGGGGATGAGATAGAAACCGTGTATGAGTTTAATGCGCTCACAGGAGAGAAGCAAGAAGCCATGCAAGAAGCTGTCATCTACTCTGCCAATCAGTTCATCGTCAGCAAAGAGAAACTTGCACGTGCCGTTAAAAGTATAGAAGAAGAACTTGGTGAACGTCTAAACTACTACCAGAGTCAAGACCGCATGATAGAGTACAACCGTCTCAAACAACGCACAGAGTTTGACTTGGAGATGATAGAAGCCACAGGGATGTGTAAAGGGATAGAGAACTACTCTCGTCACCTCACAGGCAAAGCCCCAGGGGAGACCCCCTACTCTATGATGGATTACTTTGAGGCGATGCATGATGACTATCTGGTCATCGTCGATGAGTCTCATGTCTCTTTGCCACAGTTTCGTGGGATGTATGCAGGAGACAGAAGCCGTAAAGAGGTACTGGTAGACCATGGTTTTAGGCTCCCTTCGGCACTAGACAACAGACCACTGCGTTTTGAAGAGTATATTGACAAAGCCCCACACTACCTTTTTGTCTCTGCTACACCCAATGAGCTAGAGACCGAACTCTCCTCTGTGGTAGCCCAACAAGTCGTACGCCCTACAGGACTGCTAGACCCTCCTATAGAAGTCATAGACTCTACCTACCAAGTAGAAAACCTGCATGACCGCATGAAGCCTGTTATCGCCAAAGGTGAAAGAGTCCTCATCACCGTGCTAACCAAAAAAATGGCAGAGGAGCTGAGTACCTATTATAATGACCTAGGGCTCAAGTGTCGTCATATGCACTCCGATATGGACGCCATAGAGCGTAACCAGACTATACGCTCTTTACGTTTAGGGGAGTTTGATATACTTATAGGGATTAACCTGCTTAGAGAGGGGCTGGATCTACCAGAGGTGAGCCTAGTAGCCATACTCGATGCAGACAAAGAGGGCTTTTTACGCTCACGTACTGCACTGGTACAAACCGCAGGACGTGCGGCACGTAATGCCAATGGACGCGTACTCATGTATGCCAAAAAAGTCACAGACTCGATGCAGTACACCATAGACACCACCAAAGCCAGACGTGAAAAACAGATAGCCTACAATAAAAAACATGGCATCACCCCCAAAACCACACTACGTGATTTGGACACAGACCTCAAAGTAGAAGATGCAGCAGAGCTCTATAATAAACGTTCTAAAATGGACAAAATGCCCAAAGCAGAACGCCAACAACTCATCAAAGCCCTCAAAGCCAAGATGCTAGCCGCTGCTAAAACGCTGGATTTTGAAGAGGCTGCGAGATGTAGGGATGAAATAGCGAAAATCAAAAAATTGTAATTTTTTGATTTTAGAATTAGAAATTAGAAGGTAGAAATTAGAAATTGGGTATAATCTATTTAATGATAGCGGAGCCACTGCACCGCATACAAAAATTTCTAATTTTTAATTTCTCATTTCTAATTTATCTTTAAGGAGATGCAATGGACGCAGACCTCAATTCATCACAACTCTATTTCAACCGTGAGCTTTCATGGCTTCAGTTTAACTCTCGTGTGCTTGCTCAAGCACTAGATGAAACGCTTCCACCACTAGAACGGCTAAAATTTCTGGCTATCTATGGTACCAACCTAGATGAGTTTTATATGATACGTGTCGCAGGGCTCAAGGCACTTTTTAAAGCACGGGTACAAGAGACAGGGGCGGACAAACTTACCCCTAAAGAACAGCTCGAACAGATACATGACTATCTGCATGAAGAACACCAAGTCCTAGAGACCTGTTATACCTCTATCATCTCCCAACTGCATGACAGTGCTGTGCATATCAAAAATTATGATGCCCTTAATGATGATGAAAAAGTCACTGTAAAAAAAATATTTTTAAACGAAATCTACCCTGTTATCATCCCTATTGCTGTGGATGCAACACATCCTTTTCCTCACTTGAATAACCTTAGTTTTGGACTGGCGATTACCCTAAAAGATGACTCTAAAAACATTAAACATGGGCTCATCCGTATCCCACGTATTTTACCCCGTTTTTTACAAGTGGAGCAAACTTTTATTCCTATAGAGTCTGTGGTAGAACACTTTGCTTCAGAGCTTTTTCCTGGTTTTAAGCCTTTGGCATCTACACCCTTTAGGGTCACACGTAATGCAGATATAGAGATAGAAGAGGAAGAAGCCGATGATTTTTTAGAAATCTTGCAAGAGGGACTACGTTCAAGAAACAAAGGAAACCTCATCCGCCTTGAACTCATGGAAGGTGCAGACAAAAAGCTAAGAAAATTCCTTTTGTCTCATCTTAACCTTGATGACAGAGACATTTATACGTACAAATCTTTACCCCTAAACTTGGGTAGTTTGTGGCAAATTGTGGGAGACAAAGCACTCTCTCACTTGGTGCTACCTACCTTTAATCCTAAAACTTTACCTCCGCTAGACTCTGAAAATATCTTTGATGCTATAGACAAGCAAGATATCTTACTCTATCACCCTTTTGACGCTTTTGAGCCTGTGGTACAGTTTATCAAACAAGCCGCACGGGATAGTGAAACCGTTGCCATACGTATGACACTCTACCGTGCAGGACAAAAGTCTCCTATCGTTAAAGCACTCATCGATGCAGTGCGTGATGGCAAACAGGTGATGGTACTCGTAGAGCTCAAAGCACGTTTTGATGAAGAGAACAACCTACGTTGGGCAAAAGCCCTAGAAGATGCAGGTGCCCACGTGGTGTATGGTATACCAGGACTCAAAGTCCATGCCAAAATAGCCCAAGTCATCAAACGAAAAGAGAATAAGCTACAAAGCTACGTACATCTGGCTACAGGAAACTATAATCCAGGTACTGCCAAAATATATACCGATATTTCCTATTTTACAAGCAAAGAGATATTTGGTACCGATGCGACACATTTTTTCCATTTTTTAACAGGGTTTTCTACACATACCAAACTCGATACGCTCTTCATGTCTCCCAAACAGATCAAACCAAAACTGATTAAACTCATAGACAAAGAAGCAAAACTTGGCTCACAAGGTCACATTATCCTCAAAGCCAACTCTTTGGTGGATGTAAACATTATTCAGGCACTCTACAAAGCTTCCCAGAAAGGGTGTAAAATTGATCTCATTATTCGTGGTATCTGTTGTCTCAAACCCAATGTCAAAGGCATCTCTGAAAATATACGCGTCTCCTCTGTCATCGGTAAATACCTAGAACACGCCCGTATCTATTACTTTAAACATGACAAAGTGAAGTGTTACATCGCTTCAGCAGATTTGATGCCTCGAAACCTTGTGCGTAGGATTGAGCTAATGACCCCTATCTTAGAGGAGGATCTCACCCAAAAGATAGAACAAATTCTGATGCTTCAACTCGCAGATAATGCGTTACGTTGGGAACTACAAGAGGATGGCAACTACACCAAAGTGCCGCCCCTTGGTAAATATGTAAATAATCATGCGATACTTGAAGAATATGTAAATAAAATACATGACAAAACAAAAAAAGAGACCCCTGATTATGTGAGCCGTTTAGCCAATAGGATATTAAAGGAAAGCTAATGATACTAAAATTTAAAAATTGGACACCGACACTAGGCAAAAATGCATGGATAGCCGAAGGTGCCTCTGTGATAGGTCGCACCACTATGGGTGAAGACTCTGCGGTGTGGTTTGGCTGTGTGGTGCGTGGAGATGTACACCATATCACCATAGGTGACAGAACCAACATCCAAGACCTCAGCATGATACACGTCACCCACCACAAACTCCCCGATGAGAGTGATGGTAACCCGACGATTATCGGTAATGATGTCACGGTAGGTCACAGAGTCATGCTCCATGGCTGTACCATAGAAGATGCCTGTCTCATAGGCATGAGTGCGACCATACTCGATGGTGCGGTCATTGGCAAAGAGTCCATCGTAGGTGCGTCTTCATTGGTAACCAAAGGTAAAAAATTCCCCCCAAGAAGCCTCATCATGGGAAGCCCAGCCAAAGTAGTACGAGAACTCACAGACGAAGAAGTAGCAGAACTGTATGCTTCAGCCCAACGTTATGTTGCGTTTAAAAATGAGTATCTATAATCCAAAATATTCAATAAAACCATTGTGTATTTAGCACTATGATACCGTAAATAATTGACTTCTTGCGATAGCAGGTATTGCATTTTCTTTTTTTTGGTTCGTTTTCTTTCTTTGTTGCATCGACAAAGAAAAAAAATGAACATAAGCAACACAATAAAAGGTTCAGCCATGACAAAAACTATATCCAAAAGTTTCAAAGACATCTTGTCTCCAATAGTCCTATTCTTTGTATTCAAAGTCACCCTCATATCCTTAGTGATTACAGCAATACTCCTATGGGGTATCAAAGATAATCTCAACAGCTTCATCATCAGCTACCTCTCATGGATACCATGGGAGTGGCTACAGACCACTGGGGCTTCGGTGGCATTGATAGTCATTGCTTATATGGTTTTTATTATGATGATTTCTGTGGTTACCTCGTTTATGGTAGAACCACTTCTTATCAAGCTGGCACAAAAACACTACCCATCAGTCAAAGTCCTAGGTGCGCCTAACGTCACTACATCACTTGTATTAAGTCTAAAATCTGCACTGATATTTTTCGCTATTTTTCTGTTCACTTTTCCTGTGATGTTTATACCGCTTGTGGGTGCTGTCTATATACTATGGCTCTGGTCCATACTCATCAAAAAGCCTACCATCTACGATGTAAGTTCACTTTTTATAGAAAATAAAAAAGAGATAGACGCAAAAACCAAAAAGTCTACCATCCTCGCCATGATAGCTGCAGGATTTAACTATATCCCTTTGCTTAATATTTTTTCAGCAGTGTTTGCACAGATACTATTTTTACATAAAATATTAGAAAAAGAAGAGAATTAATTTTCTTCTTTTTTAATCCGACGCTCTTTTTTTGAAGAGGTTGAAAACTGTAGCAACTGATCACTTGTACGCACATATGCAGGTATCGTCTCTAATGATTTTTGCATCACATGATAGGCACACAGCGCATCACTATAGGCACGATGGTGGGTAGCAGTCTTTATCTCTAGTGCATCAATCAGATATGCCAATCCATAACGCTCACTCTCAAACGTACGTCTGGCTAGTTCTATTGTACAGAGCTTTGGGTTACCAATATTACCTAAACCAAAACGCTCAAAAGAGGCATTGAGAAAACCATAATCAAAATCTGCATTGTGTGCCACAAAAATAGCGTCCTGCATAAAATGTCTGAGCTGTGTGAGTGCCTCTTTTCTGCTTGGGGCACCTATGAGGTCTTCTGGCTCTATGCCTGTGATTTTACTAATATATTCGGGTAAAAACGCACACTCTACAAAGGTTTCAAGACGGTCAACGATCTCGCCACCTTGTATCATGACAGCACCTATCTCTATGACCTGTGATGTTCCTGGTTTACTGCCATTGGTTTCAATATCTATCACACAATACTTCTGAACTTCATGAGGCGTAAAACAGGTCTTTAGTGCATATGTATCATCATTTATTTGAGAGATAGGATATCCAGATGCTTGCAGTAAGATAAAGATAGTATCACTCTCTTCAAGCAAGGTGGTATACTGAGTAACAATATCTTTATACTGCTTCTCGCTTAGTACACCGTCGTGTTTACGAAATGCTTGAGTGAGTTCGTTAAAGACTTTTTGCATTGGCTATAAATTGCTTCACTTTCACAGGATCTTTCTTGCCTTTAC
>JALSPX010000272.1 GCA_026985755.1 Sulfurovum sp.
TAGTGATTTGGATACTAAGAGAGTTGGTGTTATTGGCTGGTCTCATGGTGGAGGTTTATCGTTCTCTATGATGAGAGAGTTGGTAAATGCTGGTTATGGCACAAAGGGACGCTTTATAATGCCAATAGAACCTATGTTTGCAATTGATATGAATAAAAATGATATGAATCAGCTCAAGTTAAATAAAATGAACTTCGTTATGATGAGATTTGGATCCAAGGGACAAGATCCACGAACTAATTTTGTAGAATACAAACTATTGGATGGGCAAGAAGTAGAGAAAAATTATATTAATCTAGGTGATGAGCATCCAGAACGACGCAAACATAGATATCTTTTCGACATGGAGAAGCCATTTTTAAAGCCACTAGATGCACTGATGGCATATACACTCAAAGGCGACCAAGACGCACATGACATTGCATTAGAAGGTGCAGGAAAATATAATCCTACACTTGTGGAGACTCCTCTTGATAAAAATAAGTATTCTGATAAATGTGTAGAAGATTACAAGAATATAAACTATTGTGCAAAAGTGTATTAACTTTTGTATCTTTAGGAGGATGAAAAAAAACATATGGGTGAAGTATTTTATGTTAAATCACTTTACCTAATTCATCCTAGAAAAATAACTCCCTACTCATATCAACTTAAAATACCTAAGTGAATCAAAAAATCACAAATATTAAGATAGTTGAATGACAAAGGGTTTGTTTTTTATTATAATGACTGGATAGAAAAGTTCTAAGAAATTTTCTAAATATATTTATAAAAGGAAAAGAAAATGAACCCACTAAAAAATATACTACTACTGGGCACACTGTTGCTCAGTACCCAAGCCTACGCAACAATGTACGAAGATGCAGAAGATGAGAGTACCTCAAAATGGCAGGTGTATGATAATACACCTGCAGGGGCTAGAGTAGAGAATGCCTATAGTAACCAAAGAGATACGAATGTGATAGCATTTAAAGGAGCAGGTACTTCCAATGGATACATTTTAGGTAATTGGGAAGGCAAAAAAGGTGCCTGGAATAATACAAAAGAACATACACTCCAATGGAAAATGAACTTCACAAAAGGTGTAGTAGTCTACGTAAGAGTGATGACACAACAGGGTGCACGCTATCTCTACTATACCCATAGCAGTAAAAGTTATGGAAAAAGAAACAATACCTATATCCATATAGGATTGGGTAAAAAAGCAAGTGATGGAAATTGGCATACTTTCACTAGAGACCTAGAAGCTGATCTCAAAAAATATGAACCAAACAATAGACTCATCGCAGTCAATGCATTTCTTGTAAGAGGCAATGGGTTTGTGGATGATGTAGAGTTGATAGACTCTTCTACGCATGATGAAGTATTAAAATTTACAAATCCACAACGTTATATTGCAGATCAAATTATCAGTATTTTTGAAAACAGTACAACAACGATACAGTATGGATATGCAGAAGTAGTAAAAGATGATAAAGAGCATGGGATTACCGCGGGACGCTTAGGATTTACTTCTGCTACTGGAGATATGAGAGATTTGATTGAAAATTATTATCATAAGAAACCACTATCTAAGTATCTCCCAGAGCTTAAAAGATTAGAAGAAATATATGCAGAAAATGATTATGAAGTCTCTGATGATCCTGAGGGAAGTATGAATGTAGCGCATTTGTCTGGGTTGATTAAAGATTGGAAACATGAAGCAAAAAAAGATGCATTTAAAAATGCACAAGATAGATATTTGGATGCACACTATTTCATGCCTGCACGGAAAGAAGCTAGAAAAATGCAATTGAAACTGCCTATCAGCCTATTGTGTTTTTATGATACAGCTATACAACAGGGAGTAGATGGTTTAAAAGATATGATACGTAGAGTCTCTTTAGCTAAACCAACAAATAAAAAAGAAGAGATACACTGGATAAAAGTGTTTAATCAAAAAAGATTAGATGAATTAGCAAGTAAATCATATTGGGAAGATTCTTTGTATAGAGTCCATACGTTAAATGATTTGATTAAGTTTGGAAAGTATGCTTTAGATATAGATGAAGTGGTGATTAAAGAATGGGGAAATGAAAGATTTAGACTCAAATCATTAAAAAAATCATGGTACACCCCAAATACCAAGGCAACTTGGCAAATACAGCTAAATGAAACAGTAAATACAGACTATCATGTAGATATTTATGATGTAGATTTGTATGATACACCTAAAAAGACTATTGACCAACTACATAATGAAGGTAAAAAGGTCATATGCTATTTCTCAGCAGGAAGTTATGAAAGCTGGCGTGATGATGCTTCATTATTTCCTAGAGTAGCACTGGGTAAAAAAATGGATGGATGGGATGAACAGTGGTTGGATATTCGAAACAGTAAAGTAAAAATTATTATGCAAAAAAGAATGGATATTGCCAAAGAAAAACGTTGTGATGGTGTGGATCCAGATAATGTTGATGGTTATATGAACAAAACAAGTTTTCATTTATCAAGTCATGACCAATTAAAGTATAATATATTTTTAGCTAAAGAAGCACATAAAAGAGGTTTAAGTATTGGTCTTAAAAATGATTTAGAACAAATACCATCCTTGGTAGAATATTTTGATTTTGCAGTAAATGAAGAATGTAATAGGTATAATGAATGTGATAAACTTCAGCCTTTTACGAAACGAAACAAAGCAGTTCTTAATATTGAGTATGAAGAAAAGTATCTTAATGATAATCGTAAATTGTGTCAAAAAATGAGTGCGTTGCATATGTACACACTGGTGCTACCTATAGGACTAGATGATGATTTTCGTATACATTGTGAGTAAATCAGGAAACATTTAAGTTGAGGATCTAAAACAGATCCTCAAAGAGTTCATGGGGTGACTTTTTGGGGATAGGTTTGGGTTTGATTTTACGTTGTGTTTTTGTTTTCTCTTTTCTCTTAAAGAGTGACTTGATAGATTTCTTCTTTTTTCTTTTTTGAGTTATGGTACGCGGTTTTTTCTTTTTGCTTATGGTCTTTTTTGCTGCTTCTTTGGGTATGGATGATTGTGTTTCTTGTATTTGTTCTTCTTCGGTCTCATAGAGTTGAGTATCATTTTGTTCTTCTTCTGGCATCTCAACAGGTTCTGGTTCAAGGTATCCTTGTTCAGTAAGTATTTGAACACTATTTTTAAATGTAGGTACTGCAGAGAGTGATGCAAAGTATTTAGGCCATTTTTTTGCACGAATGACAAGTACCCCAATGGTATATTTATGACCTTTTTTATCATTGGCAAATCCGTAAAAGCTACTATGGTATTCTCGTACATAATGTCCATTTTTAGCGATATGGGCTGTGCCTGTTTTCCCGCCTATTTCAAGACCTGGATATTGTGCTTTGACACCTGTACCCCGTTTTACAACTTCCAATAGAATATTATGTATTTGATGGGCAGTTGTTTTACTCACAGCACGTATATTCCCAACTTTTGGTTTGAGTGTATAATGCTTTCCTTTACCATCACCTAGATAGTCAACAAGTCTTGGTGTCACTGCTATACCATCATTATTAAATGCAGAATATGCCTTAAAAAGTTGTGCAAAAGTAACTAGCATTCCATAACCATATGCAGAGTTGGCTCTATGCATTTTATTATTCAGTAAATGTAGAGATTTGACTTGTCCTGGTAGGTCTCTAGAGAGATCAATACCAGAAGGTTTTGATAAACCAAAATTGAGAAGACCCTCTCTGAATTGTTTACCTGAAAGTCTCCATGATATTTGAGATATACCTACATTGGATGAATGTACGATAATATCTGTAGCCGTCAATGAAGCAAATTTTTCATCATCTGTAACGGTACGTCTTTTACCTATTTTCATTTTCCCATTATAGGTATTAAACCATGTTTGGGGGCTTACTTTATGATGGTCAAGTGCAATAGCCAAAGTAAGTGGTTTGATAACAGAACCCGCTTCATAAGGATATTCTGAAAATTTTGGATTAAGTTTGGGGACATCAGATTGTCGTATATGTGCTGGATCATAACGTTCAGTACTTGCCAAAGCGAGTACTTTACCGGTGCGACTCTCCATCACCCCTACAAGAATCTCTTGAGCTTCAATACTACGTTTCATATTGTCAATCATCAGTTCAATT
Organism: Sulfurovum sp.; assembly: GCA_026985755.1. GTDB lineage: Bacteria > Campylobacterota > Campylobacteria > Campylobacterales > Sulfurovaceae > Sulfurovum. The sequence continues at coordinate 4,135 of JALSPX010000272.1, forward strand.
CTTCGTTGAAAAGCCAAAGGGATATTCAGATGCAAATCAAGTCCATCCACTCTGTCGCGATTGATACTATTTTTATCATGTATGACCGCACCTAAAACATCACGTTTGCCTTTAAAATAGCCATCTTTTTTAGAGGTAATGTACTCATTGTAGTGACGTTCTAATCCTTTTTTCCCTTCGGGTCTAGTATAATGTCCATCACTTTTTTTCCCTACATATCCTAAGACAGGGCTTAAGACATCATGTAGAGGAAAGCGTCTTAGTTCACCATTTTCTATGATATCTAATCCGTAAAGCACATCGATACCTGATTGTGTTTTTATGGATTGAAATACACCGAGTTTGCGTAATTTTATAGCCAGAGATTTAAGTTGCATTGCTGTGCTAGAAGGGATAATCTTAGAAAGTATAATATTCCCTTGTATCTTTTGACCTTTTTTATTTTTAAATTTTTTACGTAACTCTTTTTGAGGAATGCCTGAATAGATAGAGAAGAGTTTGAGAAATGTGTTTTTCATATTTGGTTTTATGCTTGCGCCACGAATCACTGCTTGATACGTTTTATTAGAATTACTTAAAGTGTATCCATCTTTGGAAATAATGGCACCACGAAAAGAGCGATCATGAAGGATTTTATTATGGCTAGGTACTTTCCGTTCACTTGTGATGGTCTTTAAAATTGAAGATAAAAAGATGGTCATAGCCAAAACCAGTAATAAAAAGAGGACAGTTATCTTGTACTTTCTCTGAAAAATGGCTCTGTTTTGTATTTTCTTATGCATATATTCCTCTTAATTGAGTGTAATTTTATCAAAGTTATCTATTAATTTTGATAAAATACTAATTAATATTATATAAAGCGAAATTAAAAATGATTGATAAACCTCTTTTAGCAGGCGTTATTGTACTCCTTACCATCTCTTTAGTCATGAGTTATTCTCTCTCTACATATACGGTAGTCTATTTTGGATATTCAGATTTTCATTTTTTCATTAGGCAATTTATGGCTGTTTTTGTAGGAGTTATGAGCATGGTACTTTTAAGTAAACTCGATCCTGACAAATGGTTTCATAGGGTAGGGCTATCTATTTTTATACTCTTTTTTATTTTGATGATAGCTATGCAATTCTTACCCACGTCTCTTGTAAAAGCAGTAGGTGGTGCCAAACGATGGATACACGTTGGACCTATGTCTATTGCTCCTGTAGAATTTTTCAAAATAGGATTTGTCTTTTTTTTGGCATGGAGTTTTTCGCGAAAACTTCTGCATAAAGAGAAGATGGGTTTTTTTGAAGAGATACGAACATTTGCACCTTATATTTTTATATTTTTAATAGCAGTGGTCATCATTGCTGTATTCCAAAAAGATTTAGGGCAAGTAGTTGTGCTGGGTGGTACACTTATGGTTTTGTTTTTATTTGTTGGTTCCTCTTTAAAATTCTTTTTTACAATGCTCTCTTCAGTTTTTTTGGCTTTTTTGGGCTTGATTTTTTTTGCACCACATAGAATGGCACGTATCAAGTCATGGTGGAGTACAGTACAAGATAATATACTTTCTGTATTGCCTTTTGAAAAACTTCAAGCCTTGCGTATAGATGCAGTAAAAGAACCATATCAAATATCGAATTCATTAAATTCTATACATAATGGTGGATTTTTAGGTCAGGGATTGGGTAA
>JALSPX010000273.1 GCA_026985755.1 Sulfurovum sp.
AGCCAAGATTTTAACATTAATTGTTTCTAGTAATGGGGAAATATCTGAATGTGAAAATGAAAAGCTCAAAGAGATAGCACATAGTATCTACGGGGATGATCAAGAGAGGGCTGAACTGCTTTTAGATACCATTAACGAATTTCATACAAAAATTATTACCAATAATGGACTAAACTTTGAGCATCTGATACAAATTGTCATTAAAGAGACAAAAGAGGTAAAACGTTTTGCACAGAAGATAGATATGGATCTACTTAAAACATTAAATATATGTATGGATGAAGATAATGAAGAAGAAGTTTTGTTTAGAACACATTTACTTGAATTTTTACAAAACCTAAAAGATGAGTATGGCGGGAAGAAGTGATGCAGTGGTATAGATTTATTATTTTTGGAAAAGTTCAGAGTGTTTACTACCGAAAATCAGTTTCTCAAGCACTCATGCAAAAACAGTTTAAAGGATATATTCAAAATCTTAGTGATGGTACAGTAGAAGTAGTCGCTGAGATTTTTGATGATGAGTTTGACACTTTTTTAAACATACTCAAAGAAGGCTCACCTTTAAGTAGTGTAGATGATATACAGTATGAGATTATCAATGATGCTCAGTTTAACACAGATGGTTTTGAAATTAGGTATTAGGAGTTGATATGAGTTCAGGATGGGGATGCCAATTTATGGGCAAAAAAGATGACGATGATGAGTGGTGCCTAAAACTCCACCACCACTGCGAACCTGGATGCAAAGGCTGCATCATCGCAGGGCAGGTAGAATTTACACAACCTAACATCTCTGAAGAACAAGAACGCAAGGTGAAAAAACGCTCTGATAATCCTTTGGGGAGGTAGTACTACGCCATCTCCTTCCCAAACTTCGCTTTGAGTTTAGCTAGTTTTGGCGGTATGACTGCCATGCAGTAGCCTTGCATTTGGTTTTGTCTGTAGTAGTCTTGGTGGTAGGCTTCTGCTTTGTAGTAGCACTTTAAGGGTTCGATGGTCGTGACTATAGGGTCAGAGTAATCCTCTTGGGCTGCTTCTAGGGCAGCCTCTGCAGCTTCTTTTGTCTCTTCGTCTGTGTAGAGGATAGTAGAGCGGTATTGTGTGCCTCTGTCTGCACCTTGCTGATTGAGTGTGGTGGGGTTGTGCACCACAAAAAAGATGTCTAGTAGGGTATCGACTGTGATAATACTGTCTTCATAAGAAATCTTAATGACTTCAGCATGACCACTCTCACCTGTACAAATATCTCTGTAGGTTGGGTTGTCCAAATGTCCGTTGGCATAGCCACTCTCTACGTCATTTACACCTTTGAGTGTTTCAAATACTGCCTCTGTACACCAAAAACATCCTCCACCAACTATCAATTCTTTCATTGCCATTTTATATATCCTTGTGCTTTATTAAATTATTATTTACTTTATTTGCTATAATACCTATAGAAAATAAAAACTAATCTAAAAACTGGAGGTTTTACATGAATGTGAATGTTGTCTGTCCGCATTGTCTCAAAGTCAATAGAATTCCTAAAAAGCAGAGCTATACAAAAGCCAATTGTGGTCATTGTAAAAAGTCACTACTTGATTCCAAACCAGTGAGTGTTGATGCAGACAAATTAGGAACATTTTTGGCAAACTCCGATATACCAGTTGTGGTGGATTTTTGGGCGCCTTGGTGTGGTCCTTGTTTACAAATGGCACCTGCTTTTGAAGAGGTAGCACTTGCTATGCCTTTGCAGGCACAGTTTGTCAAAGTAAATACAGAAGAACAACAGACTTTGGGGGCACAGTATGGCATACAGAGTATACCCACACTGATACTCTTTAAAAATGGTAAAGAGGTTGATAGACTCTCGGGTGCCTTAACTGCAAGTAGACTCCAAAGTTGGGTTAGGCAGTCACTTTAATGGGAAAAATATTATTGTTGGAGGATGATGCTAACCTAAATGAGACAATTACAGAGTTTTTAGAAGATTTGGGACATAATATAGTCTCTGTATATGATGGGTATGAAGCACAGGAAAAACTCTATGAGAGTAAATATGATTTGCTTTTGCTTGATGTTAATACACCCGGCATCAATGGTTTTGAACTCCTTAAAGAAGCTAGAGCAGGAGATGTTGTTGCTCCTGCAATTTTCATTACTTCTTTAGATTCTGTAGACGACTTGGAAAAAGGGTTTGAGAGTGGATGTGATGACTACATACGAAAACCTTTTGCACTCAAAGAGCTTAAAATACGTGTAGAAACATTGTTAAAACGTGATTTTTATCATGAAGCAAGAGAACGTATCTCTATTTCACCTACAATTTCCTATGATACTAAAAATAATGAACTCATCATAGATGACAAGATAGTTTCTTTGGGTAATAAAGAATCTAAACTTCTTAAACTTTTTATGAAAAATGATGGAGAAGTAATAGAGCATGAGCGTATATATAAACATCTGTGGGACTTTGATGAAGAACCAAGCGATACTGCACTACGTACCTATGTTAAAAATCTTCGTAAAATAGTGGGCAAGGAAAAAATTGTTAGCATCAAAAAACAAGGCTACAAATTCATTACTCAAGAGTGAAAAAAAATCTCTATTCAGGTTTTTAGCACTTTATGTTTTGATGGTAATATTCATTATTGCTATATTGGCTTCCTACTACTATCAGACACAAGAAAAACTGATGCTATCGAATCAACGTGCAACACTCTTTAAATATGCATATGTACATGCAAAGCGTTTGAAAGTCTTGCATCATTTTTTTGATGAGCGTAGAGATTATCCTCGTGATCCTCGTTTTAAATCAGCTATTTATGACATTGATAAAAAATCTATATTTTCTTTACTTGAAGAACCACGTATTCATTTTGATGAAGAGATATATATTATTGGTAACTATATTCATTTTATAAAAAGTTTAGATGATTTTTATTTAGGAACAAAATATATTATTATAGAAGTAAAAGATGATGGTCTATGGAGAGAAGCTATTTGGAAAAATATTTTGGCTTATGGACTTTTGGCTTTTTTGTTTTTTTCATTATTTGGATACTATTTGGCAAAACTCTTTTTAAAACCAATGCATGATTCGATTGTGTTGTTAGATAGGTTTATCAAGGATACAACACATGAACTTAATACGCCTCTGTCTGCAATACTTGCGAACATAGAGATGATGGATACGGATGTGATGTTAGAAAAAAATCGAACAAAATTAAATCGTATCAATATTGCAGCCAAGACAGTCTCTACACTGTATAAAGATTTGACCTATCTCACATTAGAACAAGAAAAAGAAAATGAGAATGAATATATAGATGTAAAAGAACTCATAGAAGATAGGGCAGAGTATTTTGCAATTTTGGCGCAGTCTAAAAAATTGACATATGAATTTAACTTGACCGAAGCGACAATTTTTATGGATAGACGTAAATTTACACGTGTGATTGATAATCTTATCTCTAATGCCATTAAATATAATAAACGTAAAGGGGTTGTTGGTTTTACTTTGGTACAGGGTGAACTTATAATTTGGGATACGGGTATAGGCATCAAAGAGAATAAGATTCCTTTTATATTTGATCGCTATATTCGTTTTAATCACAGTGAGGGAGGTTTTGGTGTTGGGTTGAGTATTGTTAAAAATATTATTGATGAATATCATATGGATATAAAAGTAATATCCCAAATCGATAAAGGGACAAGGATAATTTTAAAATGGTGAAAAAAATATTAATTATGATACATTTAGTAAGTAGTATATACGCAGAAAATGCATTTGAACGCAATTGTGTCTCATGCCATCAAAAGCTTCCTGCATCCCTGCAAGAGATGTTTAAACGCTATTTATTGATATATAGTAGTGAGTCAAATGTGAAAGCAGGCATAAAACATTACTTAAAATACCCATCTAAAGATATCTCAAGAATGTCTGATTTGTTTATAGAAACATATGGTATTAAAAAGAAAACAAGCCTAAGTGATGATGAATTGGATGATATTGTCGATAGTTATTGGGATAAATATAAAGTATTTGGTAAATTAAAGTGATGATATTCTCGCTACTTCCACAATCATTTCACAATAGAATGTTATGCTTTTAGTGTTTGAAAAAACAAAGGATTGGATAGGGTGCAATGAAAAATATGATTAAATTTCTTTTTACTATAGTGCTAAGCATAGCTGAGATTTCGACTGTAGCTTCTGCAAATAGTAAAAAAGGTTATCATGTTTTTATTGAAAAGCTAAGGCAACCTTGTAGTATTACAGGTATCAATAGTGGTCTTAAATTTGCATTTATGCATACACAGGATGAATGGGAAACAATAAAACAAGCTGGTAAGTTTGGAGATGAAGTTGTTAAAATTTGTCCGAAGTATAAAGGAGACTTAGGACCAAAATATGAAAATGATTTATATAGCTTTTCATATGAATATGCATCAGACTCGGGGAATATCCCTTCTTATTAAATTTTTAATATAGTATGAAGTAATATATATATTAAATTTTGATAAAATAAATTTGATGATGGATATTTATCATCAATACATTACATTACAAAAAGGAATTACAATGAAAAAATTAGCAATCACAATGTTACTTGCTGGATCAACACTACTTATGGCTGACGGAGCTGCGATTTTTGCAAAATGTGCTGGATGTCATGGTGCAAATGGTGAAAAAGCCGCACTTGGTAAATCTGCAATCATCAAAGGTCAAGATGCTGCAAAAACAATTGAGAAACTTAACGGTTACAAAGCTGGTACACTTAACCAACATGGTATGGGTGCACTTATGAAAGGTCAAGTAGCTTCTATGAGTGATGCAGATATTAAAGCTGTAGCAGATTACATTGCTGCAATGAAATAGTATCTTTTCAAAAGCCTTTTGGCTTTTGAAGCCTTAATTTACATACTACTCCCACATTTTCCTGCTTGACATTTCATAGTATTGTTTGTCTCTTCTGCAGTATTTTCTCTCAATGTAACCGTAAATATTAAAACAGTAAGTGTTGCTAACATAATGAGCCATTGTATTTTGGAAATATTTTGAATATTTTCTTTTGTGTGCACTTCACAAACATTACCTGGACAGTATTGAGGCATATCGTGGTAGATTTTATGATAGACAATACACCCCAGACAAATACCAAATGCCGTTTCACTAAACAAAAGCCCAATACAGAGAATACAAATGACTATTTTGATAGGTGTCATTATTTCTAAAAGGACAATCATAATAAACATTATGACAGAGAGTATAAAACCTATCATCCACGCAAACTTTTTTTGTGGAGCACCTACATATTCAGGTATTTGATTTTTGACAAAAAACCTACCCAATATTAGACTAGGTGCATACTTGGGGTTAATAAAAATACGTACAAAAAAATCAAACATAAAGAGTGTTACAAATATTTTAGTAAAAAAGAAATCATGTGTTAAATAGGCATTCAAAAATGAGTACATGGCAGGAAGTAGTAATATACCAGCCCCAGCACGAGCTTCACGTTCATTGAGTACAGGGATATCATACCCCTCTACTGTTTCACCAAAGTAGATATGTTTTGTTTTTCCCATTTCTCCTCCATAAGGTATAAGTATATATTTTTTTTGTGTACGCAGTGTGTAAATCATTTAGCATATTATGTTTATATGGTAATATCTGTGTTGATTGTTTTAAGACACTTCTGATACATATTTTGGATTAATTATACACATCTTTAATCACAACTCTGTTTAATCCTAGATAGGGTTACAGGGGTAATGCCTAAAAATGATGCTAAGTGATATTGAGATACTTCTTCACACAGTTTGGGCATCTTGTTTTTTAGTTTTAGGTAGTGCTCTTTTGGAGTATGTGTAAGTAGTCTACAATAATACTCATCCATCTGAACATATGCCATTTGTGCTAATAGTCTACCTACTCTTTCCCATGCATGGTTTTGTGCATAGAAAGAGGTAACGGTACTTTGTTTAAATATATGTAACTCCGAGTCTTCCAGCACTTCAAAAGCTCGTGTTGATGGTTCTTTTGTTAATACACTTCTAAAGTCGGTGACAAGTAGGTTTCCAATACGTGATTCGTTAGTATTAAAATAAAATTGTCTCGTAAACTCTTTTCCTGTATCGGTAATAATAAAAGAGCGTATTAAACCAGAGTGAAGATACATATACTCTGCCCATATGTTGTCTTTTACTGTAATGTAGTCACCCTTTTTGTACTGGACGATGTCAATCTCTTTTTCAAATACTTTCCATAATGTATCACTAATCTGTGTCTGTTTAACAAAAAATTCTTTTAAAGTATTGATGATTCTCCCCTAATTATTATCATTTGTTAATGACAAAGTTTTTTGATAGTGCTATAGTATGGTGTTCAATAAAATCATAGGTGCGAAATGAATTATAGCGTAATATTTTTTGCTAATTTTAAAAAATTTAAAAAGGAATAAAATGAAAAAATTTCTATGGATGCAGTTCTCACTCTTTATGGTGTTAACTGCTATGATATTTGGAGCCACAAATGGCAACGAACTCGTCTACGGAGGAGGTAACGACAATGGTGCCATAGATACAAGTAAATGGCACGGAGAAGGTATGAGCTATCAAGGTGATGTACATACACTTGTAGACAATGGTATCACTTATTT
>JALSPX010000274.1 GCA_026985755.1 Sulfurovum sp.
TTGGCTCCTTTTCACAAACACCTAGTGCACGATTTCTCACTGTTATTAAAAACTCTGGTTTTTCATATCAAATCACAGCTATACCTAATTCTAGCACAAAAAAACTACTTATAGGGCCTTATAGCTCTCGAGAAGAAGCAAATACCGCACTTGTACGTGTAAAAGACCGTATTAATAAAAGTGCTTTTGTCATCAAAAAGTAAGCTTAATGCATAAGACCATTCTCTTCGATCAACTTACTCCTGTAGCACTGTATGGAAAAATCAAAGAGATTTTTCCAGATGAGATTACGATGCTTTTTGAATCAGTCGTCAACACCAGTGATGGAAATTTCTCATTCATTACTATCGGTGCACAAGAACGTCTTAGCTATAAAGACAAAACAACAACCTATACAGATAAAACAGGCATAAAGAAGACTTTAGATGAGAATCCTTTTGCTTTTTTAAAGTCTTACTACAACAATGTAGACAAAGAAGCCTATAAAGCCAAAGCAGCTGAAGTTGGATTTTCTTTTGTAGATGGTTTTATAGGATTTATTGCGTATGATATGGTCAAGGTATTTGAGCCTACACTTGAAGAGAGCATGGATAATCTACTCGATCCACTGGGCACGCCTGATCTTGATTTGGTACGTCCTAAAATCATTATAGCCTACTCGCACAAATCTGCAAAGCTCACACTAATACGCAATGATGAAACGATGGATTCAGGCATAAAATCTATAGAAGACCTACTCCACAGCACCTGTACTCCTATGCCACTCAAGCCTGTAGAACTAGAGGGAGAAGGTACTTTTAGCATCGATGAAGCACGTTTTAAAGCCCTTGTTGATGAATCTAAAGAAAACATACGCTCAGGTGATATTTTTCAAATACTCTTGGCAAACAGATATACACAAAAAGGCAAAATTGATCCTCTCTCTTTCTACCGTGTATTACGCTCTAAAAATCCATCACCGTATCTCTTTTTACTTGACTATGAAGATTTTTCTATTTGTGGATCTAGCCCAGAAGTGATGGTACGTCTAACTGAAGGTGAAATTCTACTACGCCCTATCGCAGGTACGCGTAAACGTGGCAAAAATACCAAAAGGGACAAAGAGCTTGAGCTTGAGATGTTGGCAGACCCCAAAGAGTGTGCAGAGCACCTCATGCTCATAGATCTTGGACGTAATGACGTAGGACGTGTGGCACAAACAGGTACCGTGAAGGTTACTGACATGATGCGCGTAGAAAAATACTCTCACGTGATGCACATGGTCTCAGATGTAGAAGCATATATACACGAAGACAAAGACATGTTTGACCTCTTTGCTGCTACGTTTACCGCAGGTACTATGACAGGTGCACCCAAAATAGAGGCGATGAAACTCATCGCACAGTACGAGGGGCTTAAGCGTGGTTTTTACTCCGGCTCTGTAGGCTATTTCTCTTTTGACGGAAACATGGACTCTGCCATTGCCATACGTACCTCTCTCATCAAACCTGATAGTATTACACTCCAAGCTGGTGCAGGCATTGTTGCTGACTCTGTGCCTGAATTGGAGTACCTAGAAGTCAAAAATAAACTAGGTGCCCTGCTTGCTACACTCAAAGAGATGCAGGCTCTCTGATTTAAAACCTCATTCTTCGCAGGGGTCAGTTCCATCGCACCATTTTGTTTTTTAAATTTGAAAGTATATTCCCACGAAAATTATAAAAAAAAGGAAAGTGCTTCTCCTTTCTTATTTTTTCAAATTCTCTTTAATAAATATAAGATATCTCTCTATATCATCTAACTTACGTAACGCATCTTCACAGATAATAAGTGAATCTATCTTCTCATAGTCATGTGCCAAAAAATTTCTAAATGATGCAATTTTTGCAAAATCATACGCAAATTGTTTAGGAATAATATTATATTCACCCAAAGTGTCTATGGCTTCATAGTAACTTTGTGAGGCTCCTATATTTCTATACTTCAACATCATCTCAGCAATGGCTATACATCCATCACTTGCCAAATACAAGTAATGTAATACAGCCCCTTCAAACATTGGGTCACTTTTAAAACGTTCTAGACACTCTTGCTGGTATGATTGAAGTAGGGAAACATAGTACGCCACACGTTTCATTTTAGCTTCTATTTTATGCTGCATCTATATATCGCCTAAAGTTTTTAAAATCTATGATTTCATGTTGCTTTTTAAGTTCAAAAAGTACTCTGCTCTCATGGTCTATTATCACGATACCTTTATGAAGTATATTTTCAAGTAGATAGATATTTTTTACTTCATTTAACACAAGTAAATCTACATCTATTTTGAATGCTTTTTCAAGCTGATGGTGCAATTGAAGTCTACTATCTAAAGAGGCGTCTTTCAAATACACAGCGATATCTATATCACTTTTTTCTGTTTGGGTATGTTCTGCATACGAGCCAAACAAATAAGCAAACTTGACACATTTATTGGCATGTAGTATTTTCGAAAGTTTTGTTTTCATAGGATATTATAACGTAATGATATTAAGTGAAAATATGCAATAGAAATTAGCACTTGAAATCAAACAAATAACACTTCGTAGGGAGCGATTGCCATCGCACCGTTTTATGCAAGCATATGCTTATCAATGCGATAGCAATCGTCCCCTACATACCAAACTATAACCAAAGAGTGTTAGGAAGTGTAAGGTTTGTTCTATTTTTTAGATTTTGTCGCTTTCTAGGTATAAAAAATGTAATATTTTTAAATATTACATGCTACTAGAGTACATTCTCCCAAAAATTTTTGCAGTCTCTTAACACATAGCAAGATGCTAACGCACTATCCAAACGTTAAAATTTATATCTCCAAGTGACATAGACAAATGATTCATACCCTCTCTTATCTACATCTTTTAATACCCTTTGAGGATAGACACTCACATCTAATTCATAATGATTCCAAGCATATCCGATGCCTGCATCTATACCCTTAGACGCCGAGATATCAAATAAAGTTGCATTCATACCTCCTAGTAAATAGATACTATTTGGGGCGTCTAGCAGATAGTATTTTAAATGTACAGAAGTATATCCCAAAAGTATTCCTCTTTGCTCTAATCCTAATGTTATTTGTGGTGTAAAACCATAGTCTATTACCGTATCGAGTTGAGGGGTATACAAGTGATATTTTAAAACATCATCCCACACCATAGTACTCAACCCAACCCCAGCATGCCAATCCATTCTATCTATAGGTTCCGATGCATGTATGAGACCATGCTGTATCATTATTATAATAAATATTATTTTTTTCATTTCGTACTCCTTGTATGACAATGATAACCAAAGAGTGTTAGGAAGTGTGAGGTTTGTTTGTATTTTAAAGTCTGATATGTATTCCACAGCTGGAGCTGTGGAGTGAGTAAACTATTGTGAAGGGAGAGGATGCCCTTTCACTATAGGCACTCCCCAACTATCAGGAGATGAAGTTTCTACTGTATAAGTACCATTCATAGTATCATTACCACTTTTATATGAAAAACCTTGAACCTTTATTGTATTATTTTGAATCACAACATGAATATCACTTGAATTTTGACCACCCTCTTCAAAAGGAAAATCATCGCCATCCAAGTTTTTCCATATCAGCTCACTTCCATTTAATGCACCTAGTCTATCTGTATATATATGTGTAAGAATATAATTCCAAGAGCCACAGCTTATGCTATGGGCTCCTCCATCAGAAAATGGTTCATACAATACAATATGATACTGCATCCCATATCCACTCGTTTTACTATAAATTGCTCTATGTGGTGGTTTTTTATCATTGCAACACGCACTTAATACTATCATCATTACAATACTCATAGTTAACATTATTTTTTTCATCTCTTACTCCTATCTAAAAAATTAAACCCAAATTATTCAATAGAATTTCCAAAATTAGCGATAGTGCTTGTACTGTGGGTGTTTGCAAAGAATCTGAGGTTAACCCAAAGGTTAATCGATGATTATTTGTAAATACCCACGGTGCAATGACTTTTGCTAGTTTGGTGATTTCTATTGCATATTTTGGGTTAAATATAACACTTCGTAGGGAGCGATTGCCATCGCACCGTTTTATGCAGGGTATACACCAATGCATTTTTTATACAAGCATATCCTTATCGGTGCGATAGCAATCGCTCCCTACATACCAAAGTATAACCAAAGAGTGTTAGGAAGTGTGAGGTTTGTTTGTATTTTCGCGTCTGATATGCATTCCACAGCTGGAGCTGTGGAATGAGTAAAAAATTATCTAACAGGATACTCGCTATGAGTTCCTCCATTATAATCAAAACCATTGATGCTTATTTGTTGCATACTTAAACGAACATTTATCATATCCGAATTTTCCGTAGGGTATATCGTCCTATTATTCGAATCAATCCATATTATTTCGCCAATATTCATATCACCCAAACTATCGACATACATATCAGTTTGTACATAACTATAATTTGTACATTTCGTAGGATTGTTCATTTGTGCATCTCCCACTACATCATAAAGCCTAAAATGGTGCACCATTCCATGCCCACCACCTTCTATATATTCTGCATATCGTGGTGGTGCGTCTTTACAGCCTACACCACAACTTATCAAACCTAAAACCATTAAAAAACTTATTATAAATTTCATTTATTTCTCCTAATTAAATACAACACTTCGTAGGGAGCGATTGCCATCGCACCGTTTTATGCAGGGTATACACCAATGCATTTTTTATACAAGCATATCTTTATCGGTGCGATAGCAATCGCCCCCTACATACCAAAGTATAACCAAAGAGTGTTAGGAAGTGTGAGATTTGTTTGTATTTTAGAGTCTGATATGCATTCCACAGCTGGAGAGACTATGGAATGATTGAAATCTGTAATTTTAACTAATAGGCACTCCCCAACTGTCAGGTGAAGTAGTTTCTATTTTGTAGGTGCCATTATGATAACGATCCCATCCTGCGATAACTACTGATTTATTTGAAAACACTAAAGTTATATTTGCTGGGTCTACACCATAGTCCTTAAAGCCCACATCGCCATACAGACTCTTCCATATCACCTTGTCTCCAGTTACGGTACCCATATCATCAGTATAAATATCTATTTTTGCATATTCATACCCCGTACAATCTGTAGGATTATGCGAAATTCCTGATGTAGGAATATATATACTAACGTGATAAATCATATTGTATCCACCATTTGCATGTACAAATGCACGCTTAGGTGGTTTATTTAAACACTCCGTGCCGCAACCTATTAAACCTAGACCTATTGCTAAATATAGTAACATTTTTTTCATCATTTTTAGCTCCTTAAAAAATAAATACATTACTAGCAGGAACTAACCTATAGTAAAACATATGCCATACATAACGTGTGGCGTTATACACACCATTATTTAATTGTGATTTAGACCATTCTTGAGATACATGTCTCCACCAGTCTCTATTACCTCCCGCAAGGGGATCTGATGGCTTTGCACCATACCAAGGCTGAAAATACTTATGTGCAGGAGAAGTACTATCTTGAAGTGTGTGTAAGACCCAACCTAGAGTGCCATATGCATTACGTCCATCACCTCTATTGATATAATATCTAGCCATTCCAAAACCCGTTCTTACATGATGATTGGCCATCGAAATTGCAGATGATACAGTTTGACCATGTGTTCCATCTCTCATAGCATGCAAATATGAATCTCTAACTCCTTGTTTTCGATCAACTGCTTCTGTAGTATTATCGAATATTCTTTTCATCCAAGGATGTAAACCAAAAACATCTCTATTTACACTTTGATGTATACCATATCCACCATGATTAAAAGACGCCCACAACCCCATCTCATCCTTCTTCATCACAGGATTTGCTTCGGCATAGCCATAGGTATTGACACCACCTTTGAACCCTACTGGGTCACTCTGTGTGTATCTACCTGTGACTGGGTCGTAGTCTCTGTTGATGTTGTAGTGGTGATTTGTTTCTACTTTACACATGTTTTTCCTTTCATTTACCAAAGTATAACCAAAGAGTGTTAGGAAGTGTGAGGTTTGTTTGTATTTTCGCGTCTAATATGCATTCCAAAGATGGAGAGACTGTGAAATGCGTAAATAAAGTTGTAAGCGTAGATGGTGCTTTTAATATTGCTCATGATATACTATTTATAAATTTCAACCAAAATTGTTCCTATATATTTTCCTTTAAAAGTTTAGTAACAATAAGAAGTAAAATACTTTACACCAATTTCATAAATCAAGATAAAAGAATGCATCAAAGAGAAAAAGAAGAGATTAGTAAATTTTTAAGCCTTGTGCTTAGACATAAACCAGAAATTATTGATTTAAAACTAGATACAAATGGCTGGATAAATATTGATGAACTAATTACAAAGAGTAAAGATATAGTCCTCACCAAAGTATTACTTTTTGAAATCGTTCATGACAGTGATAAAAAAAGATTTGCAATAAAAGGAAATCAAATTAGAGCAAATCAGGGACACTCTATTAAAGTAAATCTAGAGTTAGAAACTCTAACACCTCCAAATACCTTGTATCATGGTACTGCTATACGATTTCTAGACTCTATTATGCATCAGGGATTAACCAAAC
>JALSPX010000275.1 GCA_026985755.1 Sulfurovum sp.
ATCGAGTATTTCGCCTGCAAAGAAAAGATTGGGCACAAGTTTTGACTCCATAGTTTGAGCATTCACTTCAGTGGTATCTATGCCTCCTGTAGAAACTTCTGCCCCTTTAAAACCTTTGGTATCTGAGATGCTTAGCTTTAGGTTTTTGATGGCATGTACGAGTTTGTTTATCTCTTTTCTGTTGAGGGCATCTTCTGTGCGTACTTTGCATTTGGATTGCGCTAGGATGATGGGTATGAGCTTTTTGTTGAGTACGCCTTGGAGCCAAAGCGTTAGAGGTTTTTTACTGTTTTGTTTGATTCTGCCTAGTAGTAGGTTGGTAAGCTTCTCTTTGCTGAGTTTTGGCATCAGGTCTAGGCTGAGTTCACAGTAGTCAAAGTTGGCTAGTCTGGTGCTTACTTCACGGCTTAGGTCTAGTATGGCTAACCCAGATATACCGTAGTTGGTAAAGAGTACATCACCTTTTTTTTCTGCGATGTATTCACCATTGGCATAGAGTTTGGCAAGCCCCGCTACTTTCACCCCTGCACAGCCTTTGACCCATGTCTCTTCTGAACAGAGTTGCACAAGGCTCGGGTGTCTTGGTACGAGTGTATGTCCCATCTTGCTAGCAAAGGCATAGCCAGCGTTAGAACCTCCCAGTTGTGGTGCAGCAGGTGAACCAGTGGTGATAACGAGTTTTGCACAGGCTTTACTGCCTTGTGAGGTCTCTACAGTAAAGCCATGCTCTTTTTTGTCTATGCCTGTCACCGTACAGTCACAGACTATCTCCACCCCTACCCTTTTGGCTTCATATTTGAGTAGTTCTACCACAGAAGAGGCTTGCAGTGACATAGGAAACATTTTTCCTTCTTTTCCCTCAATGAGTTCTAGACCTATAGATGTGAAAAATTTTTCTATCACAGGAAAGTCATACCCTTTTAATACCTCTTCTACAAAAGCAGGATTTTGTGAATGAAAACGATGCAGCGCAATGTACTTGTTGTCGATATTACATTTTCCATTACCAGAGACAAGGATTTTTTTACCTATTTTGTTGTTCTGTTCGAGTAAAAGTACCCGCTTCCCTGCCCTAGCACTACAAATAGCCGCCACCAAACCTGCAGCTCCAGCCCCAATAATTATCATCTTTTCATTATTCATAAGGTATTATAGCTTTTATCAATAATAAATAAGGAAGTGGAGAGTTTACTCCCACGCAATATTTTACGTGGGAGTAAACTCTCCACTTCCAAAGAATAAAGGATAACCATGTCAGCATTAGTAGAATTCTCCATGTTCCCCACCGAACAAACCCAAAGCAAAAGCGCTTTCGTAGCCCGTGTCTTGGACATCGTTGATAAAAGCGGTTTAAATTATCAACTCACCCCTATGGGTACACTCATAGAGGGTGAAACCGTAGAAGAGGTGCTTGCGGTCATTAACAGTGCTTACGAAGAGTTACAAAAAGATTGTGGACGCGTCTATAGCTCTATCAAGATTGATTGGCGTGAAGGTCCTGTGGGACGCTTGGGTAAGAAAGTCAATTCAGTAGAGGAAAAACTAGGGCGTAAGCTTAGAAGTTAACTTTAGCTATAATATGCGTAGTTTTTCATAAGGAATGAGCGATGATGTGTGCAGAACGAATGCAACGGATTATACAAGCAATTGTATTGGGATTGATACTTGGTTTGGCAGGTTCAGAGATGTTTGCTGCTGCTTTTATCGTGACTGTAAGCATGATGGTAATACTATTTATCGCAGGTATTACTGGTTTTTGCCCAGGGCTGATAATACTGAAAAACATCTTTCCTCCTTGTGATGAGATGAAAACAATTAAGGATAATGATTAATGTCAGATATTACCTATAAAGATTCAGGTGTAGATATTGACGCAGGAAATGCGCTTGTAGAAGCTATCAAAAGTGATGTAAAATCAACTTTTGATAAAAATGTCATAGGAGGCATTGGTTCCTTTGCTGGTGCGTATGCCTTGCCTACAGGATATAAAGAGCCAGTGATACTCTCTGCCACAGACGGTGTAGGTACCAAGCTTCGTGTTGCCATAGAGAGTGGCAGACTTGATACCGTAGGTATTGACCTTGTGGCGATGTGTGTGAATGACCTCATTTGTAACAATGGGACACCAATGTTTTTTTTGGATTACTATGCGACAGGGAAACTCTTGCCAGAGAATGCAAAAGATGTGGTAGCAGGTATCGCTGAGGGTTGTAGACGAAGTGAGTGTGCACTTGTAGGTGGAGAGACAGCAGAAATGCCAGGCATGTACTCTGATGACGATTTTGACCTCGCAGGTTTTGCAGTAGGTATCGCAGAACGTTCTGAAATGGACACGGTAGCCAATGTAAAAGAGGGGCAAGTGCTTATCGCTATGCCAAGTTCTGGGGTACACTCAAATGGGTACTCCCTTGTGAGAAAGATTTTCTTTGATAAGCTAGGTATGAGTTTGGAGACTGAGTTTGAAGGGAAACCTTTGGTAGATACTTTGTTAGAACCAACACGTATCTACGTCAAAGAGTACAAAGCCAATAAACAGTACGTAAAGGCCTTAGCCCACATCACAGGTGGGGGTATCGTAGAAAACCTGCCACGTGTCCTGCCAGAGGGTATGAGAGCGATTGTAAACAAGGATGCTATACGTGTGTTACCTATTTTTGAATTTATGTCTCAGTATGTGGCCAAAGAGGAGATGTTCAGAGCCTTTAACATGGGTGTAGGTATGGTATGGGTCATTGAACCAGAAGATGTCGATACAGTGCTTGCAAATACGGATGGTTATGTCATCGGTGCATTAAGTAAAGGCGAACGTGGCGTAGAACTCATTTAAGCCAAAATGGCGAAATTTTTCGCCACAATTCCTAATTCCTAATTCCTAATTCCCTATCCAACTCCCCACTTTTTAACTTCTGCGTATATTCATCCAAAGCCTTTTTCACATTATCTCGTAATAAATAAAGTCCGATAAGGTTTGGCAATGCCATCGCCAAAAATAACATATCTGTCAAGTCTACCAGTGCACTTAAGTTTTCTACCATCGTAGAGAGTACTATGGCTATTAAAAAAATGAGTTTAAATATGATAGAACTTTTGGTACCAAAAAGGTATGTCCAAGCTCGCTCTCCATAGTATGACCATGAAATCATAGTCGAGAAAGCAAAGAGTGTAACACAAAGTGCTAATACACTAGGAAACCAGCTAATGGTCATAGCATAAGCAGCTGAAGTAAGAGCAGCACCCTGCTTTGCTTCTATCAGTGCAGTCAGCTCAGGTGTGCCACCACTATACACGCCTGTAGTGACGATAACAAGTGCTGTAATGGTACAAATCACCACGGTATCTACAAAAGGTTCATAGAGTGCAACAAGTCCTTGCTGTACAGGGTACTTGACAGTAGAGGGAGCATGGGCGATAGGGGCAGACCCTATTCCCGCTTCAGAAGAGAATGAGGCACGCTTAAATCCTTGCACCATGACACCTATCATACCTCCTGCCACCGCAGTTGGGTTAAATGCTTCTGTAAATATGGTGATGATAGCATGCGGGATAAGTGCATAGTTTACAACAAGTATATAGATAGATGCACTGAGATAGATAAGTACCATTGCGGGTACAATTTTCTCTGTGGTATGGGCAATAGACTTTACCCCACCAATAATCACAAAGCCCACGACAATAGCGAGTATCAGACCATAGGCCCATGGATAGGTAGCAAAAAAGGCTATTTCACCTTTGACTGCACCCAGTGATTGAGAGACTTGAAAGATGTTTCCTCCTCCTAAAGCTCCCCCTATCATGAAAAATGCAAAGACTAGAGCAAGCACTTTACCAAAACTCTCTAATCCTTTCTCTTTGAGTCCTTCAGAAAGATAACGCATCCCTCCTCCCATCACGGTACCATCTGGTAAAAATGTTCTGTATTGCAGGGAGAGTGTTACTTCTGTAAATTTGAGTGACATATTGATGAAGCCCGCAAGTATCATCCAAAAAGTTGCTCCCGCCCCTCCTATCATGATAGCCACGGCCACACCTGCAATATTCCCCAGTCCTACTGTAGCAGAAAGTGCGGTGGTCAAAGATTGAAAAGGTGTGATGAGCCCTTTGTTGTGTGAATCAGCATACTTTCCAGAAAGTATCTGCAATGAGTGTCTAAAAAAACGTAAGTTTACAAAATTCATCTTTATGGTAAAAAAGATAGCCCCAACAAAGAGCCATATAACCAAAAATGGTACGCTTGTTCCCGCTATTTGCCCAAAGAAAACATCAAAGAAGAGTATATTGCCCAGTACTGATGTGATAGATTGGATTATTTCGTTCATAGTTAGCCTTTTAGTTGTAGATAATAAAATATTATACTAAAGCGGTGCTAATGTACGGATTAAGAGCTTTTTTTACTATATTTTTCAATTTCTATTGACAATTATGAAACTTTTGACTATAATTGCGTTCCTTTTTAATTCAGGTTTTAAAGTAACGGAGTGTAGCGCAGTCTGGTAGCGCACCTGGTTTGGGACCAGGGGGTCGAAGGTTCGAGTCCTTTCACTCCGACCATTTAGTTTTTTTACATAACAAAATAAGTAGACATATTTAATTGTGGTGGACGTAGTTCAGTTGGTAGAGCACCTGTTTGTGGCACAGGTTGTCGCGGGTTCGAGCCCCGTCGTCCACCCCATTGGTAATTAATAAGGGTAACACCCAAAGATGAAGCGCTTGTGGCTCAATTGGATAGAGCATCAGACTTCGGATCTGAGGGTTAGAGGTTCGAGTCCTCTCAGGCGTACCATTTAATGTACCTGATATGTTTGTTTACTTATTTAGTGCACTCGTAGCTCAGCTGGATAGAGCACCCGCCTTCTAAGCGGGCGGTCTCAGGTTCGAATCCTGACGGGTGTACCACATGCGGATGTGGTGAAATTGGTATACACGCCAGACTTAGGATCTGGTGCTTTACGGCGTGGAGGTTCGAGTCCTCTCATCCGCACCATCTACTTTTTATAATTCTCACAAACAACGACTATACCGATAACAAAGATACTTTTTAAGTTTTTCTATTTTTCACTTTGCTACCCTATTGCTACCCAAAATAAGAGTTGCTACCTTATCGTTATGACTTAGTATATTATGCTTTTTCAAAGTTCGTGTATTTTACATACCTGTATAGATGTGTAACATAATGCTACTAGGAATCTCCAAACATCTCCATAACATGTTGTAAATTTATCTCCACAAAGCTCTTCTGAAAACCTACACCTACATTGATGGCATCTGTTGTCAATGCATACAGTTCATCTTTGTCTACTTTGCCAGTTTTGATGATGTTTTCTATATCCTCTTCATCATTTTGTGCAAAACGTGTGAGTTTGGAGATAATCAAATCTACAGGTGATAACAGGTTGATTTCAAACTTCTCATCAATGGTTATCATATGTACTGCTCTGTCTTCATAATCTTCATGGAGTAAGCCAAAAGTACTGTTATATGTATGGTCATAATGCACCTGCTCTAAAGTACCTTCATCGTTTAACCACACCACAAAAAGGTCTTCAGGTATTTTGACCGAAAACTGCATAATCAAGTCTACATCATCGGAGACTCTACTGTTACAATAATAATGCACCGCACCACCACCTGTAAGATATGCCTTTACAGGTGTTTGCTTGTGTGAGTCTGGTATCTGTTTGGCTATCTCAGCCATCATCTCAATGATGGCTTCTTTAAAGCTCGTGGCTATCACTAAAATCTACCCGTCATTTTAAACTGATTAAACCTAGCCATATCTAACCCATTTTTGAGTCCATACAAGCGTGCTAGCCCATTGCCTGTATCATTCATATTACCATGGTACAGACCAACATTTACTTTAGTTTTAAAAGAGAGTTGGGTCATCTTATTGCTTAGAAAACTATACAGGTACGCCGCTCTTGCTCTAGCTTCTTTGGACAAGCCAGTATCACGAGAGAGGTCTAGCCATACTTTACTATCTCTACCTGATACAAGTACTTCATATAGATTCTTTTCAAAAGCTCTTAATGAACTATAGTATTGTTCATTTTCAAGTAATCTTTTTAAATCACTATTATTGTTCATGTTGAGTAACTGTTGGGCTGTGTCATAATCTAGTGTTTCTAGTAGCTTATAGAGCTTGGCTCTGTTACCTGTTTTCCAGTCTCTAAGTGTTCTTTCAGGTACATCTAGGAGTTTATGCATTTGTTGCTGATTCATAGTTGTCCTTTATTTTTTACTTATTATAGGCGAATATCGCCGTTTTGTCAATATGATATATTTAGTGACTATTCAAATGTATTTCAGGGTCAACTTCTCCAAGTATAGTTTTTTTGTCAATCTACTTTTTAAAAATCATAGTATAATACTGTTAATTTTGAAGGACAGGAGAGATACATATGGATAAAAGTCTATTTGTTTTTATTTTAATTGGGCTGGGTGCACTCTATTTGGTGACACATTTTATTGGAGATATACAAGCTGAGGATGATCAGTATCGTAATAATGCTTATAATATTGAGCATAAGTATGATCAGTATCAGAAAACGGATAGTGTGGGGCAACCTATATTGGTAGTGAATGGAGTGGATGCAAAAACACAAGAATCTGCTTGGCAT
>JALSPX010000276.1 GCA_026985755.1 Sulfurovum sp.
CAATGTTCGCACCATGCAGGTAGATGGAAGCTTAAAAATGCTGTTGAAATCCCTGGATTCCAACACAAATTGGGTGTTCTTGGACTTGGTGCACCACTCTTTGATATGACTATGGATGGTAAAGTCGGTAAGATGACACCTAAAGAAGATATCAATACAGGTATGCAAGCACGTAGGGATACGTGGCAGTTTAAAGAGTACAACAAAGACCTTGACAACATCTGGTGGGATGGTATGTCAGGTTCTTGGCAAAATGCTGTTGCACCTTCTCATCCAGACCCAATTGCAGGTAACCATGCATGGCACCAAAAAGTGCGCATAGAACTTGCAGGTAAAGATGACAAAATTGGTGACATTTATGTAAACTATGACAATAACTTTAAGGTATACCAAGCATGGAGAGACAAATTGACACGTCCTCTTGATGCCAACGATACACTTAGACGTCCTGTTCACCTTAAGCGTCCTGCGGTACCATTGTCTTTAAAAGGGTACTCTGTTAGTATTAAAGGCTAACTTTTACAAATTTGGGCAGACACTTAGGTCTGCCCCTACATAGCTATACAATTTCCCAGATAAATCATCGACTTACGTTTTATTTATCTTGAAAGTGGTATAGTGCCAAACAACTTATATGAAAGATAGTACCTGATGATGGAACAAATGAAACAAGAAGTAGAAAACCGTATTGCGATTTATGCACTCATTTCAAGATTGATGTTAGTAGAAGTAGATGAGGCATTTTTAAAAACGCTCGAAAGTGATGAAAATTTGCTTGGGCTTTTCCCTAACTATAAAGCTTGGTCGAAACGTAAAGAGATCTCTATGCAGAAGCTTATTGCAGAGGAATATAATGCTGACTTTACCAACTTGTTTCTTATGAATCTCATCCCTTATGAGAGTTTTTACTTGAGCGAAGAGCAGATGATTGAAAGTGGTCAGGCAAATCCTGTAGTGGAGCTGTATGATGCACTTGATTTTAGAGTAGAACTTGAAAAAGCAAGGGTGGTGAGTGCAGATCACATTGGTGTGGAGCTGGAGTTTATGTATATGCTGTGCACAGCACTTAAAAAAGCACTAGATGCAGAGGACCAAGAAGGTGTGTGCGAATTACTTTTAATTCAAAGAGGGTTTATGAAAGACCATCTTTTAGAGTGGATGCCACTTTTCCTCATTAACGCAAAACGTGAATCACGTACACCTTTGTATCATGATGGTACAGAACTTACGTTAGAATTTCTTTTATCCGACTATGAGTATGTGATAGAAAAACTAGAAGAAAATTGTAAGATAGAGGCAACAGAAAACTAATGTCGTTACATTTAGAAATAGCCTCGTGTGTACGGGCAAAAAGTAAGTTTTCAAACTGTACCAAGTGTGTGGATGCTTGCCCAGACTCCATCACACTGGTAGACAATTTACCTAGTTTTGCAAATAACACTGGAGTAGAAGCTGCAGCATGTGTGGGCGTCTGTCCTACGGAAGCTTTTTCGCTTTCGGATTTTTCTACGACAGAGTTTTTCTTTACTTTTTTGGACTCTAAAGTACGTCTTATCTCACCTAAACTTAATGTGCCTTGTCTGTCTGTATTGAGTGTAGAGCATCTCATTGCTTTGGCACTGGCCTGTGATGATGAAATTACTTTAGATATGAGCTCTTATGATGAAGAGAGTATTTTGTATGAGCAAATAGATGCACGTATAGAAGAAGCGAACTTTGTACTCTCTTCTTTTTCTACTAAAAAGCTTATCACTAATGTGGAGCATACTATGCCTATGCAAGAAGAAACGCAAGAAGATGAAGTGACATCGAGACGTTCATTTTTGGGTAATGCCTCACTAAAAGGTGTAGTCAAACACAAAATGACATTTGATGAAGCCGTAGAAGCAGATGAGCTTAAAACATTTGCGCTGGATGTTGAGACGATTGCGAAAATCAAAGAAAAAGAGTTACCAGATAAACGTAAAATTCTTTTTACCATACTCAAGCAAGCTAAGATACCCAATGCTTTTGAAGTGTTGGCAGAAGAAGATGTGAGTTTTACTTCTCAGAAATTTGTCGATGACTCATGTACCAATTGTCAAATCTGTTATCGTATTTGTCCTACGGGAGCACTCAGTTCAGATGCAAAGTTTTCCATTATTAATTTTGATTCTATGTTGTGTGTGAAATGTCGTTTATGTCATGAGGTTTGTGAACCAGAAGCGATTCAGCTTCAACCAGGGTATGAGGTAAAAGAGTTGTTTGAGCCTACACAACGTACCTTGGCAAAGTTTAACATTAAGCGCTGTAATGAATGTGGCAATAACTTTACCTATACGGGTGGAGAACAAGCCTGCCCTCGTTGTCTAGTGGAAGAAGAGGAAGCGATGTTCCTCCATAGTAATGCCAAACGAATGAAAGTAGAAAAAGAAGAAAAAGTGGCACAAGAAGCGGCAGAGAAAGAGAATGAAGCATGAGACCAGAAGAAATAAAGCCTGACACAGGTTTATGTACCATTTTAGGACACAATGCCCAAACGGGATACATGAGACGTTATTTTAACAAAATCATGAAACATAACAGTAAGAATGCAACAGCCATTGCGTTAAATATCACTGATGAACACTTTGATTTTACGATGTCAAATGTAGGCGAATCAAAAGTAACGATGATGATGATAGAGAGAGAATTTTCAGAAAAAGCTGTACACTATTGTGAAACACTCAATGATTGTGCCTCGCGTGAAAAAAGGGTAGATTTCATCGAAGTTGAAGAGGGTAAAGTAAAAGGCTATTGTTTTGATGATGATGCCAAAGCACTTTTTGAAAAGCCAGAGTTCTTAGATGAACAAATCATATTTGTGGCTAAAATGATGTTGCTTGCAAACAGATGGTTCGATAGCAAGATAGATATAGATGAGATACCACTGCTCATAGACACTACAAAATAAGAAAATAAGGAAATAATATGCCAAATAATATGGATATAGAAGAGTTAAAAAAAGCGTTTGAAACATTTGACAAACCACCTGCATTTTGTCCAGATGGGCAGTGTGAATCAGATGAAGAGGTAGATTTACAAGATTATCCTTCTTACACAGAAGCATTGTATGCAAAACTTGTGGCACCTAATGCCAGTGGTATTTATATTTCGCGTTGGGATATCAAAGATATTGCTCTTGTTGCGGGTGATTCTATGGCTATTCACCCACGTAAACGTATGTTTGAACTTCTCATGAAATATGCAACATCAAAAGAAAATATGCAATCTGTCCTCGATGCACTACAAGCACACATGGAAGACAAAATACGTATTTATGAAGAGTTTATTCAAAATTATCCAAATACCTATGATATTTTCCAACCCAAAATTGCCAAAGCAAATAGAACGATAAGACTATTTCCTCAAATTATCAATGAGTATTTTGAATAAATATAGAAATTTCTTTTTTCTCTTCTTATTCGTCTTAACATAACTTGCAGTATAATAGTTTATATTAAATTGCAAGGCTCTTCATGTCAGAACTCACTAAAGAAAAAGTATTAGCGTATCATAAGCAAGGTAAAATCGGTATAGATTTAACCAAATCCTGTGACTCACAAGCAGAACTTTCTATGGCATACACACCAGGTGTGGCTATACCTTGTCTAGAAATAGCCAAAGATAAGAACCTCTCTTTTGAATATACCAATCGTGCCAACCTTGTGGCAGTTGTCTCTGATGGTACAGCGGTGCTAGGATTAGGGGATATTGGTCCAGAAGCATCTAAGCCTGTGATGGAGGGGAAATCGGTACTTTTTAAGAAGTTTGCCAATGTAGATGCTTTTGATATAGAGCTTGATGTACACAGTGTAGAGGAGATAGTAGCTACCTGTAAAGCTATAGCTCCTACATTTGGAGGGATTAACCTAGAAGATATTTCTGCACCAAGATGTTTTGAAATTGAACGTATCTTAAAAGATGAACTAGATATTCCTGTCTTTCATGATGACCAACATGGTACAGCTATTATTACCACGGCAGGCTTGATGAACGTGCTGGAACTCACTGGTAAAAAGGTCGATGAGATTAAAATAGTGATTAACGGGGCAGGAGCAGCGGGTATCTCATGTGCAAAAATGTATAAAGCTTTGGGGGTGAGGCATATTATTATGTGTGATTCCAAAGGGGTGATTAATACCAATAGAACAGACCTTAATAAATACAAAATGGAATTTGCTGTGGAAACAGCTGCAAATAGACTGCATGATGCGATAGAGGGTGCCGATATGTTTTTAGGACTCTCAGTTGCTGGTGCACTCACCAAAGAGATGGTAGCCAAAATGGCACCAGAGCCAGTGATTTTTGCACTGGCTAATCCTACGCCTGAAATACTTCCTGAAGAGATAAAAGAGGTGCGTAATGATGCGATTATAGCTACAGGACGCTCTGATTATCCTAATCAGACCAATAATGTATTAGGGTTTCCATTTATCTTTAGGGGTGCACTTGATGTACGAGCCAAAAAAATTACTGAGGGTATGAAAATGGCAGCAGCTACAGCACTAGCTGCATTAGCAAAAGAGCCTGTGCCTTATTATGTCAAGGCCGCATATCATAATGAAAATATTACTTATGGTAAAGAGCATATTATCCCATTGCCTTTTAACAAAGAGGCGTTGATATGGGTAGCTTCGGCAGTGGCAAAGGTAGCGTATGAAGAAGGTATTGCTAGAGTAGATAGTTTTGATTATGATACATATAGAGAACATTTGAGATGTTTAGTCTATGATTGCCCTGAAGAGACGGTTCAGGAAATGTAGAGATTTTATTGATGCATTTAAAATCTTATTTAAATCTATATGCGTTATTGGAAAATGACACAAGTACACGAGAAGAGAGACGTGCTTTTGGTTTATTGCATGCTTCGATAAAGCAGAAGCCTTTAGCACAATTGTCAGCGTGGACGGACGCACGTAGCAAATATCTGAAAAAACCTCTTTTAAGTGAAACTGTTTCTTCCTACCTCTATATGGTTACATTTGTCTTGATTCTCTTTGCGGCTGTTTTAGGTTTTTTATCGGGAGTAGCGCTTTTACAATACAATGGGCACGAGCCTGTCAATGTTGTCTATTTTATGGCGATGGTTATTTTTTTACCACTTTTGACAATGTCTATGACACTTTTCTCTATGATGCGAGCCAATCGTACACACAGTGTATTGGTACATCTCACACCTTCTTATTGGATGGAGAAGGTATTAGGGATGTTCCCTAGTAATATACGAGAGAGTATGAAGAATGTAAAGATAAATCCTCTGCTTTCCAATTGGATGATTATTCGGCGTTCACAGCTTATTGCTTTGGCCTTTTCTGTAGGGCTTTTGCTTGCTTTATTGGCAGTAGTGGCTACAAAAGATATCGCTTTTTCTTGGAGTACAACCCTACATATCTCTGCTGAAACTTTTCATGCGTATCTCAGTGCATTATCACTGCCATGGAGATCATGGGTACCTGGTGCAGTGCCTTCTATAGAGCTAATAGAACAGAGTCAGTACTTTAGATTAGGAGATAAGCTCAGTGAGCAGATGATACAAAATGCAGCGATACTTGGAGAGTGGTGGAAGTTTTTGGCAATGGCGACACTTTTTTATGCCATTATTTTACGCTTTTTTGTTTTTTTACTTTCGGAAATTGGTTTAAAACGTGCAATTGAAAAATCATTTTTGACACTTCCTCAAAGTGAAAAATTGCTAAGAGAAATGAATGAACCTATTATCAGCACTAAAGCTGAAAAGCGTGAAGAGCGTTTTCTCTCTGCCAAAGAGCATGAGATACAAATTGTGAAACAACTAAATAGTACATATACTTCAATACAGGGATGGGCGATAGATGAAAAAAATCTTATCGTACTCGCTGACAGTATGCAAATAGATACAACACTGTTTTTTGAAGTGGGTGGTGCCAATAGTTTGGAAGAAGATAATGAGATTCTTATGCAAAGCAAGGGGCAAGTACTTCTTTTTGTCAAAGGATGGGAACCTCCTACGATGGATTTTATTGATTATGTAGATATGTTGAGTCAAAAGGTTGAAAGTGTCGTTATTGTACCTATAGGTACAGTAGATGAGGGATATAACATAGAGCGCTCATATGTAGATATATGGGCTAGAAAACTTTCAGATATCAAAAGGGAAAACGTATGGCTCAAGCGTTAACACTCCCTCATCCCAAATTTGCCGTAGTGGGACATCCCAATAAAGGCAAGAGTTCTATTGTTTCTGCATTATCGATGGATGATTCCGTACAGATATCTGATACTCCTGGCACCACAACCAAGCAACGCGCTTTTCCTTTGAAGGTAGATGGAAAAATAGTGTATGAACTTTTTGATACACCAGGGTTTCAACGTGCGAGACATGTTTTGGCTTGGCTTGAAAAGCATGATGTCGCTGCTGATCAAAAACATGAAGTGGTAGATAGGTTTATTCAAGCACATAAAGATGATCCACGTTTTAATGATGAGGTACAACTTTTAGAACCCATTA
>JALSPX010000277.1 GCA_026985755.1 Sulfurovum sp.
TATATTTAAATCATACTAGTTTACTCAACCATCGCTTCAAGTTCGTCTTTAGAGACTTTGTTGAAGTTTAGGTATCTGTAGACATCGTCTGTCATCTCTGGTTTGATTTTATTCGGTACTATTTCCATATACTCTGCAGCAGTTGGAAGTCTTCCTTTAAGTGCAACCACACCTGCAAGCTCTGAAGAACCGAGGTATACTTGAGAATCCTTACCAAGTCTGTTGTCGAAGTTACGTGTACTTGTACTAAATACCCATGCGCCTTGCCCTACTGATGCTTGGTTACCCATACAGAGTGAACATCCTGGTATCTCTGTTCTCGCACCTGCCATACCAAATACTGAGTAGTACCCTTCTTCTTGAAGTGTTTTCTCATCCATTTTTGTTGGAGGACATACCCATAATTTAGCAGGTACTGCACCTTCACCACGGAGTACTTCACCCAATGCACGGAAAAGACCAATGTTTGTCATACAAGACCCAACAAATACTTCGTCAATCTCTGTTCTCATACCAGACTCATGAATTTCAGTCAATGTTTTCACATCATCTGGATCGTTAGGACAAGCCAAGATAGGTTCTTTTATCTCATTCATATCGATTTCAATAATCGCAGCATACTCTGCATCTGCATCTGCTTCAAGAAGCTCTGGGTTTGCAATCCATGCTTTCATCTTGTCAGCACGTCTTTGTAGTGTAGCTTTGTCTTCGTACCCTTGAGCGATAAGCTCTTCGATAAGTACAATATTAGACTCTAGGTACTCAATGATAGGCTCTTTGTTAAGTTTCACTGTACATGCTGCAGCTGAACGCTCAGCAGATGCATCAGAAAGCTCAAACGCTTGCTCACACTTAAGGTCTTCAAGTCCTTCAATCTCAAGCACACGTCCTGCAAAGATGTTTTTCTTACCTGCTTTTTCAACCGTAAGAAGACCATCTTTAATCGCTTGGTGAGGGATAGCATTTACCATATCACGTAGTGTGATACCTGGTTGCATTTCACCTTTAAATCTTACAAGTACAGATTCAGGCATCGTAAGAGGCATCATACCTGTTACACCTGCAAAAGCAACAAGACCAGAACCCGCTGGGAATGAGATACCAATAGGGAATCTCGTATGGCTATCTCCACCTGTACCTACTGTATCTGGAAGACACATACGATTAAGCCATGAGTGGATAACACCATCACCTGGTCTAAGGATAAACCCTTTTCTCTCTGTCCAGAATTTAGGAAGTGTGTGTTGTAAGTCAATATCTGCTGGTTTAGGGTACGCCGCTGTGTGACAGAATGACTGAAGTACAAAGTCTGCACCAAAGTTCAGTGCCGCAAGCTCTTTAATCTCATCTCTCGTCATAGGACCTGTTGTATCTTGAGAACCTACTGTCGTACATACTGGCTCACAGTACACACCTGGTTTAACCCCTTCGATACCACATGCTTTACCTACCATTTTTTGTGCAAGTGTAAAGCCTTTACCATTGTCTGCTGGTTGTGAAGGAGCCATGAATGCATCAGATGCTCCCAAACCAAGTGCTTCTCTTGCTTTGGCAGTAAGCCCCTTACCAATAATAAGTGGGATACGTCCCCCTGCTCTCATTTCATCAGTAAGTGTATTTGGTTCTAAAGTAAATTCAGATACCACTTCACCCTCTTTTTCAATCACACCATCATAAGGTTTCACAGTAATAACATCACCTGTTTCAAGTTTTGCTACCGGTGCTTGAATAGGAAGACATCCAGAATCTTCTGCTGTATTAAAGAAAATTGGTGCGATAATATCACCAATGACCACACCACCTGTTCTCTTACCAGGAATAAATGGAATATCTCTACCCATATGCCACTGTACAGAGTTGATACCAGATTTTCTAGAACTTCCTGTACCCACGACATCACCAACGTATGCTAAAGGATGCCCTTTTTTCTTAAGTTCTGCCATAGTTTCAAGAGGTTTTTCCATTCTATTTACAAGAAACGAATTGGCATGCAAAGGGATATCCGCTCTAGTAAATGCTTCTGAAGCTGGAGAGAGGTCATCAGTATTGGTCTCACCTGGCACTTTATATACCGTGAGTGTAATCTCTTTTTCAAGCTCTGGTTTGTTATAGAACCATTCAGCATTTGCCCAAGACTCTACCACTTCTTTTGCCAAGGCATTACCTTCGTCCATGAGTGCTTTTACATCATTAAATGAATCATACACAAGAAGCGTATTTTTAAGTTGGTTTGCTGCTGACTGTGCTACTGCTTTATCATCTGACTTTAACGCCTGAACCAATGGTTGTACGTTAAACCCGCCAAGCATTGTTCCTAAAATTTCTGTGGCTTTGACTGCATCTATCGCTTCACAAGATGCTTTGCCTTGTACGATATCATTTAAAAATGCTGCTTTGACATACGCTGCATCATCCACACCTGCTGGAACATTTTCTGTAAAAAGTTCCATTGCATAGTCTACATCTGCTATAGGATTTGCTTTCAATAATTCTACTAATTGGGCTACTTGATCCGCTGTAAGCGCAAGTGGTGGTACACCTAACTCTGCACGCTCAGCTGTGTGCGCTTTATATTCTTCTAATAAGGCCATAGTGGTCTCCTGTGTAATATTTGTACACAGATAGTAACAAAAGTGTGGTTTGATTTAGATATTATAAGTCTAAGGTATAAAAGAGATAAATTGTATGTATCGGATGGTTACAGGAAAATCAAAATTTTCCTATAAAATTTCTCTGTTTCCTTTGGCATTTGGAGCAGAAAGCACCCCTTTTGCTTCAAGTTGTTCTATAATATTCGCGGAGCGATTATACCCTATCTGTAATTTACGTTGCAGATAAGAGATAGACGTTTTATTATCTGTGAGTACAATATTTTTTGCCTCTTCATAGAGACTATCTAACTCTATCTCACCACTATCTTCACCACCACTGGTACTAGCACCACCTGCAACTAAATAGCTCTCATCATACTCTGGTACACGCTGTGCTTTGATATAGTCTACTATCTTTTCTATCTCCTCTTCTGTATTCCATGGTGCATGTATACGCACAAGACCTGTCGCACCTGGAGGCGTAAACAGACCATCCCCTCGTCCCAATAAGCTATCTGCACCGAGTGCATCTAAAATGACTTTAGAGTCTATACGAGACCCTACCCTATAACTGAGGCGTGATGGTAAGTTCGCTTTAATAAGTCCAGTGACAACATCTACAGATGGACGCTGTGTCGCTACGACGAGGTGTATACCACAAGCACGTGATTTTTGTGCCAATCTTGCGATGCTAAGCTCTACCTCTTTCCCCCCATTCATCATAAGGTCTGCAAGCTCATCGATAATCACAACGATATATGGAAATGGTTCAGCCCCCGTTTTTTTCATTTTTTCATTATAGTTTTCTATATTTTTTGTACGCGCTTCAGCCATCAGTTTATAGCGTCTCTCCATCTCTCCTACCATATTGGCAAGTGCTGCTATGGCTTTGACAGGTTCGGTAATGACAGGGGTTATCAAGTGTGGTACATCTTCATAGGCTGCAAACTCGAGCATCTTAGGATCTATCAGCATCAACTTTAACTGGTCAGGGTCATTACGATATAGCAATGAAAGAATCATTGCATTGATACCTACAGATTTACCAGAACCAGTTGTGCCTGCAATGAGGAGATGCGGGAGCTTTTTAATATCTGTAATAAACGGATTACCCACAATATCTTTACCTAACGCCACAGTCAAAGGAGATGAGGATTCTTTAAAAATATCACTCTCAAGTATCTCACGTAAATAAATAGTATCTATACTCTCGTTGGGTATCTCTATACCTACCACATCACGTCCTGGAATTGGAGCTTGTATACGTATCGTCTCAGCACTGAGTGCCATGGCTAAATCATCTTGTAATCCAAGAATTTTAGAGACTTTCACGTTAGGTGCTGGTTTAAATTCAAATGTCGTTACCAGTGGTCCAGAGTAAGTACGTACCACATCTCCTTCCACCTTAAACTGAGAGAGTTTTGCCAAAAGTTCTTCTATCTTTCTATCTATTTCTGCTTCATTTACCTTTTTTGTCGTTTTAGGTGCTTTTTGTAAAAAATCAAGTTTAGGCAGTTTAAAGTTTTTTGGTTTAGCAACTTTACCTTTTTCTATCTCATTCATTAATTTAGAATTTTCTTCTAATTCTGAGACTATTTTTACGTTTGAATTTGGAGTTGTAGAGCTTTGTGTCTGCTCTTTAGGCATGATGCTTTGGGTACGAGTGCTACGCTCTACATCTTCATCTAACACAAGGTCTTCTACTCTACTGCGTGCATTGAGTTCTTCTGCCAGTGCTTTTTCTGAAGCAGTCAACGTTCTAGTTTCTCTTTTTTTAGGTGCTGTCTTAGGAGATACTGTTTTGGGTGCAGGTACTACTTTTTTTGGTTTTGGTTTTGCAGGTTCAAAGGCAGGCATCATCTCGTCTTCCAAAACGGGGGACGCAAAGGGGTTTGTAAATATCTTTTTTGTAAGCGATTTCAAAAATAACCAAGTTGCTCCTACCCATGCAAACGATGGCATAGAAAAAGAAGGTAGTTTCTCTTCCAATACAGAAACATCAAAATCATCATCAATAATAAATACCAATGCCAAAGATGTCACCATAAGCCAAAAAAGCCATAACCCTGCTTTACCGATAAAGGGCTCTAAAAATGTCACTATTTGTGTACCAATAGATCCTACCTTGTCTACATCAAGTAACAAGGTAGACAGAAGTATAAGAGAGATAAACAGAAGTATCCAACCTAAATAAAAATCTAAATCATTTCTGGCTCTTGCATCTGTGTAGAGTTTATATAAAGGATAAAAAAGCAATATAAGATTGACATAAGCAAAATATCCAAAAAGTGAAAGATTAGTGCTTCCAATAATCTTGCCAAAATTACCTATGAGTTCAGTATCATGATAAAAGGTGGAAAATATAGCATATATAAAAAGTATAGCCGTAATTATAATCGTTATTTTCAAGATATCTCCAAGTCTCATATTAAATAATAGAGTAATTATATCAAATTATTATGAAAATCTTGTCAAATCTTAAAAAAATAAGCTCTCACCTCTATTATCAACGACATTTAAGCTCTCTAGGAGTAAAATTCTTTTCACGTTTTAGGACGTATGCCGCAGTGATGGAACTGGTAGACTTGGTAGACTCAAAATCTTCTGCCTTCGGGCGTGTCGGTTCGAATCCGACCTGCGGTACCACACCTTAATGCGGGCGTAGCTCAGTGGCTAGAGTTCCTGCCTTCCAAGCAGGCTGTCGAGGGTTCGAATCCCTTCGCCCGCTCCACCTTACATTAAAGTATTTTAAAACTGAAAATTTACACCCACACTAAATCTATCCTTATTTTCAACATCTTCATTGTGTATCCATTCCAGTCTCAAAGGAAGTGTTAATTGGTGATACGCAAGAAGGTCGACACTCATACCAACTACACTTTCATTATATTTAAATGTTTTCTCTTCTGACTTTATCTGATAATAGCGTTGCTTAACATAGAAAGCTTCTCTTTGGATAGAAAGAGGAAATGAGAAAAAATATGCCGAAGCATCAAAGACTTTATACAAGCCCGCTTCTGCCATCATTACCTCATCGGCATAATACTCTTTTCCTAGACCAGTAATAGTAATATTATTAGGTGTAGATAGAGACTCATAACCATTCTTGTTAATGGATATACCTTTTTCTGTACTGGTATTGGCTTCATCACTTTTGATATATTTTGCACACAAACTAAAATAACTTTGATTCACTATATCATGCATAAATGCATAACTTGCCCCATATGATAGATTGCCTCTGTCTGTTGATGCGAATAAAGAAAATGCATTGTGTGCATTTGCATATTTACTTATCCCATAGTGTTTTGTCTGGCTGATATCTAGTGTAAAAGTGACTGGCTTTTGATAGATATTTTCAAAAGACTGCACATAGTCAAGCCCTATATCAGCACGCCAATACCCTGAACGCAAAAATGGATATTTTATATAGGCACTGTATCCATAGTCATTATATTTTTTACTCTCATTGTTATCTAGCACCGAAACAAAGCTAGCACCAAAACGTAACTGGTAAGCATTATTATCATAAGCTATACCCGCCAATGAGTAGTCTGATTCTTTTGAAGCAAAAATATTAACGCTATTTCGCATAAGCGGATCTGTAAAAAAGATATTTGCAGAAGCACGTATGCCATTGGTTGAGTCATATCCTATCGTTTGTGATAGCGAACTATATTTCAAAGATGTAAGTGCATGATAGGGTTTTAATTTTTTACTATTTTGTGTATGAGAAAAATCAGCATTATTAAACAATGTTTCATCTTTTTTATCTTCAAAAGCATATTTAAATTGAGGAATATCTGCTTTTTTATTTTGTGTTGTTTGGAGTGTATAGTTAAATCCATTGTCACTCATACTTGCTAAAAGTAACTTGCCATTGTCTAAAACTTTTACATCTACTACATCGTCAC
>JALSPX010000278.1 GCA_026985755.1 Sulfurovum sp.
GCAAGTAGTAGAGTATGATACTTTTGATAGTATCGATGCAGGCAAAGCCTTTGTAGAGGATTTGAATCTTTCTACAGACAATGGTGATGATGATGCGCAGGGGTATGGGATTGGGGATTAGTAATTGTTTGTCAATCGCTTTTTGATTATATTTTTTCATGAAGTTAGTGGTCAATTTTAATACGATAACCAACGTTTAATACTCTTATTTATCGATATTCCCCAAAATAGACATCAAATAAAAACTGTAATGTGTAGCTGGCATCATAATTATGGTCTTTATGAAAATTAACTGTAGGGCGAATTTCATAGTAAAGCCATTTTCTCCAAATATTTTCTCTCCAACTTATAGATGTGACATAGTTATTTATGTGATTGTAGTTTTTATCGAATGCATAGTAATGGCTATAGTGTGTATTGCCAAAAAATGATTGCGTTAGACGTAAACCAGCATTTTTACCTAAATTGAGATAATATTGAAACGTCAATCCATAATCTGTGCCTGTGAGAGTTGAGGCACTTTTTCTATGGAGTATCATTCTAAACAAATCATCTCCTATTGTCTTATCAAAATAGATATTTGTCTCTTCTTCAAAGTAATATTTACTTGAATATTTAAAGATTTGTACAGGTTCTATTTTCCAACTATGATAGTGCAGAGGAAATTTATATCGAGAACGAATATAGGGTGAACCTTCGGTAAAACCTAAAGAGTAACTAGCATGTATACCAAATCTATCTTTTGGATAGTATCGAATACCTAGCCCACCACCAGAGGTATCTGTAGTTCTATTTTCTGGTTGATTTATTGTTGGATCTTGAAGAAAAATTTTCCACTGCTTTTTACATCTGTCAAAAGGTAATTGTGCACTTAATTTCATATTTATTTTATTTGTATCTTTTGAATAGAGATAATTATTTAAACGTAAGCGTATATAGATATCTTTGGTATCATTAAGATATCTATTGTTTTGAAAAAAGTAATCTATTGAAGTTTTATCGATTTTATTTCTCTCTCTAAAGCCCTCGATATTTTCAGCTAAACAAGCAGGATCACTCACATTATCATCTAGCCAGCTGCTTATTCTCACATCAAGGTATTCTGACCAATCAAGTACTTTATTTGAGATATTTTTATAGGCACGATCTATTGTGGTATTATATTCCTCTGAAATGTTTATATCTGTATTGTTTGTATCAGCCACACAAATAGTGGTGTTGAGCCATAAAAAAAATAGTGAATAATATATGTGTCTAAATAGATATTTTTTCATTATTCTCCTTATGCCATAGTTAGTATTATAGAGTATACAAAAGCTGGGTTAATGTTTGGTAATGATAAGTTTAAAAATAAAGCAATTCATTACATGATAGAGTAATGAATTAGCTTATTTAGTGATCAGTATCTTAAGAAGCTTGACTGTAAAGATGTGCTGCTTTTTGTACGTGAAAATTAAGACCTATCTCTTTTTCACTACATCCAAGTGCCAAGGCAACCATTTGAGGCATGTGTAGTACAGGGAGTTCTACATCACGTCCCATTACCTCGCCAATACTGTCTTGGTAGGTATCCATTTTGAGGTGACAGAGTGGGCAAGGGGTTACCATCATATCTGCATTGTTATCTACTGCATCAAGCAGGGCATTACCTGCAAGTACTTCGGAAGTGTGGTTCGCTTGTAGCTCTACATGGAATCCACAACATTTATTTTTACTCTCATAGTTTACTGGGTTACCCTCTAGGGCATCTATCAGATTATCTAGTGAAGTAGGGTTGTATGGGTTTTCATGCCCATTTGCCTCTTCGTGTAGCTCAGATGGTCTGATGTTATGACAGCCATAGAATGGTGCGATATTTAGATGAGAAAGCGGCACTTCTACTTTATCTTTGATATTCTCTACACCATACTCATCTATGAGTGTATAGAGAAAGTGTTTAATCTCAGAGGTTCCTTTATACTCTAGTCCAACTTCTGCTAACTTTTCGTTGACTCTTGCTTTTAGCTCTGGGTCTTTGTCTAATGCATGTTTGGTCATAGCAGAGTTGAGTTGACAGGTATTACAAATAGTAATCATCGTAAGTCCTAACTTCTCTGCATAACAGATGTTACGTGCATTGAGTACATGTGCTAAAAATTCATCGAAATCTTGTAGGTGAGAAGCACCACAACATGAAGCCTCTTCTAAGATAGTGATTTTGATACCTAATTTATCGGCTACTGCAAGCGTAGATGATAAAAGTTCTGGTGTAGACTGCTTTGCAGTACATCCTGTAAATAGTGCATAGTGTAATTGTTCGCTCATCTTTTTCTCCTTACAGCTTGTTTGTTTGTGAAATTTCAATGAGTTTTTGTACTTCATCAAGATTTTTTATTTTTGGAATAGAGTTGATAAATGGAATCCCTGAGTGCCAATGGATTTTACCTGTTTTCATCATCTTTAGAGCAGTACCTAAATGTTTATATACACCAAGATATCCTTCAGAGTATGTTACAATGTCTGCTTCATCTAAGTAACCACTCTTTTTCATACCCCGTAAGAAACCTTCTGCATGACGTGTAGCGACATTTGATTTTGCCACACCACGTACAAATTGTAGGTTATGAAGCTTACCGATTTTTTCGATAGGGTTAATCTCTTTTGGACAGGCTTCAGCACATTCAAAACATTTGACACAGTCCCACACACCTGAACCTTGTTCAGCAGTGATTTTAAGACGCTCATCGCCAGCTTCATCACGGGTATCTACGGTAAATCTATACGCAGCGTTAAGTGCAGCAGGTCCAAGGAAGGCATCATTGACTTCTAGTGCAGGACACGAGTAGTGACAAGCACCACACTGGATACATAAATCAGAGTCTAAGAAGTTGTTAAACTCAGCGATGCTTTGTTTACTCTCTGTTTTAGGACGTGCTTCTACATCTGATACCACGTATGGTTTCACGGCTGCATGTTTTTCCCAGAAATCTGATTTATCGATAATCATATCTTTGATAGCACGTTTTGTTGAACTTGGTTCGATGAGTAATTCATCCCCAAAGAGTTCTATTAACTCTATAGCATTTTGCTTACATGCAAGTGTGGCTTTACCATTGACTTTAATGGCACAGGCTCCACAGATACCATGACGACAAGAACGACGGTAAGAGAAACTTCCATCATGTTCCCATTTGATACGGTTGAGGAGGTCAAGTATAAGCTCATCTTTTCCCACCTCCATCTCATAGTGTTTATAATAAGGAAGATAATCAGTTTCAGCATTAAATCTAAACGTTTTTAATGTCACTTTTCGTGTAGCCTGAAAGGTATCAATTTCATCTGTATTGAATGGTTTATAATCATCTACGATTTCTTCAGTATGTGTACTCATTGTTTTCTCCTAATACTTTCTTTCCATTGGTTCAAACTTCCCTGGTGTGACTTTACCCCATTCAATCTTAATGTTAAAATCTTTATCCATCGTTGCATAGGTATGTACCATAAACTTCTCATCATCTCTGGTTGGGAAATCTTCACGGTAGTGACCACCACGACTCTCTTCACGCTCTAGAGCACCTACCACAATAAATTTAGAATACTCTAACATATGACCAAGTTCCATAGCCTCTTGTAAGTCAGTGTTAAAGGTATTTGATTTGTCATCAATACGAATATTTTTAAATCGCACAAGTAACTCATCTATTAGTTTAAGCTGTCTTTCTAAAGACTCTTTACTTCTAAATACCCCTGCATCTGCTGTCATACCTATTTGGAGTTCTTCTCTCAGTTTTGGTATAGACTCATTACCATTAGATGTTTTAATCGTATGCATTTCATTGATGAAGGTTTCTGCATCTTCAATCTTTGCAGGACGAAGCTCTATACCATTTTCTAATGCTTTAAGCATATTTTCTCCTGCATGTCTACCAAAGAGTAGGGCTTCAAGTACTGAGTTAGCTCCCAAACGATTCGCACCATGCACAGAAACACAGCTACACTCACCCGCAGCGTAGAATCCTTCTACCAAGTCACCTGCGGCATTTTTTTGTACCTGACAGTCGATATTTGTCGGTATACCACCCATAGAGTAGTGTGCCGTAGCAGAGATATGGATAGGCTCTTTCAGCATATCTTGCCCTTGGAATGCGATAGCAAGTTCACGAAGTTCTGGTAAACGTGTCAAGATAATCTCAGGATCTAGGTGTGTAAGGTCGATGTTTACAGACTGACCATCTTTACCTACTCCACGCCCTTGGCGTACCTCTTCCATGATGGCACGGCTTACGACATCACGTGAAGCAAGCTCCATCGCGTTTGGTGCATATTTTTCCATAAAACGCTCACCTTTTGAGTTGAACAGACGTCCACCCTCACCACGTGCTGCTTCTGAGATAAGTACCCCAGAACCACCCAGTCCACTCGGGTGGAACTGTACAAACTCCATATCTTCAAGTGGTAAACCATGACGTGCAACAATAGAGAGTGAATCTCCTGTATTTGCATGAGCATTTGAGTTAAATCTGTAGGCTCTACCATGCCCACCTGTAGCAAACATGGTGACTTTGGCATTAAATATTGCTACTTTAGAGTCTTTGATGTTGTACGCCACAACACCTGATGCTTTACCATCTTTATAAAGTAAATCGCCTGCATACCACTCATCATAGACTTCAATACCTGCACGATCTGCTTGTTCATAGATAGTCTGAAGAAGGGTAAGCCCTGTTCTGTCTTTGGCATAACATGCACGAGGCTGTGACTGCCCACCAAAAGGTCTAATAGCGATATTTCCCTCTTCGTTACGTGAGAAGACAGCACCCATTCTCTCTGCCCATCTAATCGTCTCAGGGGCTTTGGTACACATAAGCTCTACACAGTCTTGATCAGCAAGGTAGTCAGACCCTTTGACCGTGTCAAACTCGTGAAGTTCTGTAGAGTCGTCTTTACCCAGTGCTGCATTTATTCCTCCCTGTGCTGCACCTGAGTGAGAACGTAGAGGATGAAGTTTTGTAATTACTGCTGTTTTTTTGCCTGCTTCTGTCAGCTCTTTGGCTGCTGCCAAACCTGCTAGCCCAGAACCAACGATTACAGCGTCATATTCATAAATTGTAATATCTGAGGTTTTATTCATAGAAGAATGTCCTTTTTAAAAGATAGTGCCTATATATTAGCGTAAATAGTTTAAGTTCAAGAAAAATGATGAGTGCTTCAATGGATGTAAAATGTAGGTGTGACCATGTCACACAGTAAAGGGCACCTCTAATAATAAGTGCGATTTAGCTGCGATCTGTAGTCGTAGCAATAGCTTATGCACGTACTGTAGCAAGCTGTGCGAGATAATCTTCAGCTGTAATAAGTTCAAAGTCTAATATTTTTCTACCTATAGTATTTTCTATATTTTTAAAATACTTTTGCATCATGGTATAGGTAGCATGATCTTCTATGACCAATACTTCTGCTCCTGCATCAAAAGCATCAAGAAGTGTCGCTCCTGCTTTTTTAAAGGCTAATGTCCTGTTATCTTCTAAGATGCTAAGTCCTGAAAGTTTATGGGCTCGTGCAAACTTTACTGTAGCAATATCTGCATCTTTTAAATATGCTTGCATAGCTGTGTTGTCACTGTGACCTTGATAATAAGCAATCTGCTTCTCTTCTAAGTTTTCTATCTCAAGTACTGTGGATTTATCTTCTTTTTTGAAAAAACGCTCTTTCATTTTGGAGACAAATGTAGGTGTGTTCTTGCTACCTTTTACCATCTTTTTAAGTGTATTGATAGTCTCTGTATGGTCTTGGGCATGAAAAAGGTTGTTTTCATATTCACAATCAAGTAGCCCAGAGTCTACAGAAGTAATGGCATGTAGGATTTGTGATTTATACTCATTACCTTCATGTATCATTTTGTGTGCCAGCACTAATACTGCATCACCAATGTAGGCATGGTCAAATTTTTCAGTCTCAGATGCATAGTGTAGGGCATAGAGTGTTTTGTAGTACTTTAAGTCTGATTCTTTTGCATATGGCTCTAGTATTGCGTATGACTGCATAAAGTCTTCATCGTTGATTTTGAGTCCATTGTTAGAACGGTAGCTATTGACTGGTTCAATTGTCAGTTCATTTCCTAGCCTATCTACAATGTTTGATACAGGCTCTTTGGCTTCAACAACAAGACCATTAATTTTCATAATAAGCTTTTGTTTAGGGTATGAGAAATCACTATTTTGCTTTTGTATTAGTTCAAGTAAATCTTTGGCTGTGGCTTCTTTTTCAGCGATTAGTGTGAAGTTTTTGTAGTATGGTAGGTAGTCTGTTTTTGCATTAAAGAAAAATGCTTTTATTTGCAGATTATATGACATGGTAACTTCCTTTATTATGCAGTTCTTTATCGATATAATATCCATAAAGAACTATAAAAGAGGTCAACTTGCTAACATGGGTAGAAAACTATCTACATAA
The DNA here is from genome assembly GCA_026985755.1 of Sulfurovum sp. Taxonomy (GTDB): domain Bacteria; phylum Campylobacterota; class Campylobacteria; order Campylobacterales; family Sulfurovaceae; genus Sulfurovum. Next base: position 6,433 of record JALSPX010000278.1, read on the forward strand.
TGTTACCTATATACATGCAAATTTTATTTTAATGT
>JALSPX010000279.1 GCA_026985755.1 Sulfurovum sp.
TATTTTCAAGCTACGCTCTAAAGCGACGATCGCTGCACGTAATGCTCTTGATGAGTTAGATTTTCTCGAAGTAGAAACGCCTATCATTACCAAATCTACACCAGAAGGTGCCAGAGACTACCTCGTACCAAGCCGTGTACACTCTGGTGAGTTTTATGCACTTCCTCAGTCTCCACAGCTTTTTAAACAGCTTTTGATGGTAGGTGGATTTGACCGTTATTTCCAAATCGCCAAATGTTTTAGAGATGAAGATCTCAGAGCAGACAGACAACCAGAATTTACTCAAATAGATGTCGAGATGTCTTTTTGTGACCAAGAAGACGTGATAGCAGTAGCAGAAAAACTCATACATAACATTTTTACCAAGTGTGATATAGAAATTCCTAGCAAATTTAAACGTATGACCTACCAAGACGCGATGGAAAATTACGGTTCAGACAAGCCTGATATGCGTTATGACCTCTCTATGGTAGATGTAATCGATATCTTTGCACGTTGTGACAATGAGATTTTCTCGAACATCGCCAAAGACCCAAAAACCAACCGTATCAAAGCACTCAAAGTACCAAAAGGTGATGAGATTTTCTCTAAACGTCAGATGAAAGGTTTTGAGGACTATGTACGTAAATTTGGTGCATCAGGTCTAGGATACTTCCAAATGAAAGAAGATGGTCTTAAAGGTCCTTTAACTAAATTCTTTACCGATGAAGACATTCAGGCGATTATTGATAGATGTGAGCTTGAAGTAGGAGACGCAGTCTTCTTTGGTGCAGGGAACAAAAAACTAGTACTGGATTATATGGGTCGTTTCCGTATCTATCTTGCAGAAATCATGGATATCATTCCTGATGATGTCTTTGAATTCTTATGGGTGATGGACTTCCCTATGTTTGAAGTAGAAGATGGCAAAACAAAAGCGATGCACCATGCCTTTACCATGCCCCAGCTAGATGCTGATGGAAACATAGCGTATGATGATATAGAAGATTTGAAATCAGTCGCGTATGATATCGTACTCAATGGTACAGAGCTAGGTGGTGGGTCTATCCGTATCCACAAAGAAGATTTACAAAAAGAGATCTTCAAACTTATGGGTATCTCAGATGAGGAAGCCAATGAAAAATTTGGTTTCTTGCTTGAAGCCTTTAAATTTGGTGCACCACCACATGGTGGATTTGCTTTAGGACTAGATAGATTGATTATGCTTATGACGCAGACTTCTTCTATTAGAGAGGTGATTGCCTTCCCTAAAACACAAAAAGCACAATGTCTTCTTACCCATGCACCAAGCCCTGTGGAAGATGAACAGCTTAAAGAATTGAGTTTACGTATCAGACAACAAACGCCAACGGCATAAATAACATTTCTCGTTCCCACTTTTTAAGTGGGAATGCAGAATGGGCGCTACAGTGCATTCCCACGCACAGCATGGGAACGAGTTTAGAACAACATGAAAAAAGGAAACCAAAAATGAAAAAACTATTTTTAATCATCGGAGCACCAGGCTCAGGGAAAACAACAGATGCCAGCATCATCGCAGAGAGAAATGACAATATCGTACACTATTCTACAGGTGATATGCTCAGAGAAGAAGTAGGTTCAGGTTCTGAACTAGGTAAAGAGATAGAGTCTTATATTTCTAAAGGTGCTTTGGTACCTTTGGAAATCATTGTAAATACGATTGTCTCTGCTATCAACAATGCACCAGTCGACAATGTACTTATCGATGGATACCCAAGAAGTACAGAGCAAATGACTGCTTTTGATGAACTTGTCTCTAAAGAAGATAACATTGAGCTGGCTTCAGTGATAGAGGTAAGAGTCTCTGAAGAGGTAGCAAAAGAGAGAATACTAGGTCGTGCTGCAGATGCTAAGCCAGGTGAAGAGCGTAGCGATGACTCTATAGAAGTATTTTTCGATAGAATGAAAATTTATACAGATCCATTGGCTGAAATTCAAGACTTCTATACTAAGAAAAATTTATTAGAAGTCATAGATGGTGCAAGAACACTCGAAGAAGTAGTCGCAGATATGGAAACATTTGTAAAGAGTAAAATCTAATCTATGTTGAGTAGGTTCTACCTACTCATCCATATATGCTGTTACATTATAGGCTGCTACCAAGCCATCTTTAGCCAAGCACTCTTTTTCAAAAAAATCAACAATCTCATCTCTTTGACAATGTTTCTCAAAATTTTCAACACTTGCCCATGCTTCATTAAATACAATAGGCATACTCTCTCCCTGGGCAAAGGGATTTTCTATCTGTTTGGTCACACGATATCTTAGGCACCCCTCTTCTCTGAGCGTGTTAGATTCTAGCGCTTTAAGTTTCTCAAAAAGTAAATCAAATTTTCCCTCTTTAGGTGTGAATTGTGCAATGCAATAGAGTATTTTAGACATACCTATCTCCTTTAATTCGAATGTTACATTATAACATTACTTTTTTACACAGTTATTAAAAAATATATCTATGATACATATTACTATAGCTTATATTTTTATATTTATTATGCTACAATATGTTACATAACAATTAAAGGAAGTAAATATGAACACAAAAACATTACAAAAAATCATTGCACTCTCTGCAATTTCAGCTACAGTACTCCAAGCTACAAATGGAGACCATCTCATCGGTATCGGGGCAAAAGCCAGAGGTATGGGTGGTACAGGTATTGCACTTAGCCATGGAGCAGAATCTGCATTGAGTAACCCTGCACTTATTACACAAGTCAAAAATACTGAAATCTCTTTTGGTGGTACACTCTTTATGCCAGATATTGAGACAACACTTAATGCCAATCCAATGGCTTTGCCTACGCAAGAAAAGCTTACTAGTGGTGCGGATACAAACATGATTCCTGAAGTCTCTTTGGCTACAAAAGTTACTGATAACTTTTATGCAGGTATTGGTATGTGGGGTACAGGTGGAATGGGTGTTGATTATAGTAGAGATGCTGGAATTACCCAATCTTTAGCACAAGGTCAATTCAATAACTTTGACATGGTAACCAATCTACAAATGATGCAATTTGCTGTACCATTAGCATATAAAGCCAATAATTTTAGTATCGCTGTCGCACCAATACTTATGTATGGAAACCTAGATATTAACTTTAAAATGCCAAGTCGTACAGAGCAAGGTACAGTGAATAATATAGGTGCTGGTCTAGCCCAAGATTTTGGTTTGGGATACAATGTAGGTATGACTTATGACTTTTCAAATGGTTTAACATTAGGTGCAGTCTATAAATCAGCCATAGAGATGAATTATGACCATACGATACGTAATGCCGCAATGAATTTTGGATTACAAATGAGTGATACACTTGAACAGCCTGCAGAAGTTGGTGTAGGGATTGCCTATGTCATGGGACAACATACAGTGGCTTTTGACTATAAACAAATAAAATGGTCCGATGCTGAGGGATACAGTGATGTAGCATGGGAAGATCAAAACGTCTATGCTATTGGATATCAATATGCACAAGATAATTGGGCTGTAAGATTTGGATATAACCAAGCAGACAGTGCAGTGGTTGAGACTATGAACCCAGCTATCAATATGTTTAACCTTTTAGGCTTCCCTGCTACAGCAGAGAAACATTATACAATAGGTAGTACTTATGCATTTAGTGAACAGGTTTCTTTGGATTTAGCCTATGTATATGCAGATAAATCTACAAAAACATTTGATATAAGCCAACTTGAAATGGGGATGGATACTATTACAACGAAACACAGTGAAAATTCTGTCTCTTTCCAACTTAACTACACATTTTAATCACCAGAAGAGATGCTATCTTAGCATCTCTTCTAGTGTCACTTTTACATTTTCTCCTAAAGCATTGACATCATAACCACCCTCAAGAAAAAATACAAAAGGCACATTACAGCTATCCAGTATGCCTCGTACCATTTTACGTATACCCTCTGTAGTGATATTTAAAGATGCCAAAGGATCACTCTCATGCAAATCATAGCCCGCAGAGACCAAAATAATATCGGGGTTAAAACTATCTATAAATGGTGGTAAATCATTTTTATAAATCTCTAAAAGCTCACTATCTGTACTTTCGGGCATCATCAGGAAATTGGCTGTATACCCTTCTCCTTTCCCCTCACCTCTATGTGTCTCTGCTCCAGTACCAGGGTAGGCAAAAGCTTGATGAGAAGAGAAATAAAAAACGGTATTGTCTTCCCAAAATGTATCTTGTGTACCATTTCCATGATGCACATCGAAATCTATAATCATTACTTTTTTATAGCCAATACGCTGTGCATATTTTGCTGCTATTGCAATGTTATTAAACAAACAAAACCCCATAGCTTGGGTAGGTGTGGCATGATGTCCTGGAGGACGTACGGCACAAAAGGCACGTTTAAATTTACCAGACTTAATACCATCCAGTGCTACAACTCCTGCACCTACAGCCATAACAGACGCATCATAGCTATCACTACTGCAAATGGTATCGGAATCTATACGCCCACCATGTAGACTCGTATTCTCGATATTTTCTATATAATCAATAGGGTGCACCAGTGCAAGTATCTCTTTAGAGACTTTAATGGGAGAGAGTGCTATGAGTTGATGACTTAAAGGTTTTATTGCATGATTTATAGCGATAAGTCTTTGCGGTGATTCAGGATGAGATATCCCCGTATCATGTTTTAAATAGATTTTATCTGTAATATAGGCTACTTTTTTCATATCTAATTATAGCCTCTTTTTTTCTATTGATTCATTTGGGTTTTAAGTGCTTCTATCTCTGCACGAAGTAGCTTCACTTCATTACTTAGCAATTTTATCTCTTCTTGTAGTTGTATTTCTACTCTATTTTCTACAGTAATGATACTTTTTTGTACCTCTGCCTCTGTTTTCTCATCTAACAGAATATATGTCACATCTCTGCCCTTCTCTTCTACCACTTCACTCTGTAGTTTCCCTGACTTCACCATTTTCATGACATTAAATATACTCAGTTTGTGTTTGACTGCATAAGATTTGATTGTTATTCTTTCCATTTTATATATCTTTCGTAGTGTTAAATCTCTCTTTATAGGAACACTTTTGACAAAGTTCTTCAACAGCTTTGCCTTTTTTAAAGCCATCAATGATTGAGATTGTTCGTTGGGCATTTAAAATTGTTTCCATACTGTTCTCATGTAAATCACCAAGCTCTATAATACCATCACAATCTAAACAACAAGGTACTACCTTACCCGAGGCAAGTATAGCTATATGCGATTGCAACCCCTGACAGCTACCATGCCCATAATTTTTGTTTTTAAGAGAAGGCCATTCAAAATAGTTATCGAAGTGTACCAATATTTTGGAGGCTAGACGTATGGATTTTGGTCGTTCTTCATACACTTTATCAAGTGACAAAGAGGTATCAAAGGTCTCAGAGAGCTTAGAAAAAAGTGTCTCATTAAAGGTACGTTCACTCATCATCTCATCAAGGTTCCATACACGAAGATTGATAAAGATCTCTTCTTCTCTCTCTAGTTTAGCCTCACACAGTGCCAATACAGGTTTAATATACTGCTCAAAATTGAGTGAGGTATCATTTTTGTTAAAGGCATTCAGTGAGATATTTATCTGCTTCACACAGGGATGAAAAAGGGTATCATAGCTATGCTTTTTGAGAAAATAACCAGAGGTCGTAAGCATCGCTTTGAGTCCATGTCTATGGATAATATCAAGATACGCATGCAGATTTGACTGCGTAAGTGGATCACCCACGACATGGCAAGCTATCTCTTTTGTATACGCTTTAGCCTGCTCAATAACTGCCTCAAAAAAGTCTAAATCCATCTCTTTACTAGGTAACGCTTTGGTAGGACAAAAACTACAAGACAAACCACAAACATTGGTAAGTTCAATGTATATTCTATAAAATTTCATAGTGGCTTAAAAATTATATGAGATATCTACAAATACCATATCACTTTTTCTAATACTATCAAAGAATTTTGAACCACCAATATAGTCTACAACACCAAAATTTGTACTGATGGCATCTGCTATATCATACTTAAACCATGCTCTTTGAAAACCACCCTCATCTAGTTTTTTTCCATATAATGAAATGAGATAATTGGCATGCAGTGTTGCATTCATAAAGTCAGACGTCACACGAATTGCATGCTGATAGGTATTTTTATCTGTAGGGAATAGTTCATTTTTGAGTCTGTTATCATAACTGTTAAAATGTCGTACAGATACATCATAGCTTATCATCGTATCTGCTATGCCTTTATACTCTAGACCTAAAAGTGCATCCGTACGTGAAAAAACTTTGTCTTGGGTACTGGTATATTTTAGCCCATCAAAATATGCCAATTCTGACTTGAAGAGCCATGCCCCAGAGAGTACATTCAATGCTGTACCAAACATATTGACTTTGTCATGGGTAAATTTTGCTGGGGTAATTGCATTT
>JALSPX010000280.1 GCA_026985755.1 Sulfurovum sp.
AATGGGTGTTGGCATCTATAAGTATATCCACATAGTTGTCTTCTTTGTTTCTGCTTCTGTAATGTGCATCATCTTTAAGTCCCAGTTTCTCTTGTATAGATGAGCGTACACTCTCCCTGTTTAGCATCTCCCCCTCTATGGCACAACTAGCCATAATCTCATTTTCCAGTGCATTGAGCTGTGTCTGTTTGATATTGTCTGCATCCATCACAGAGAGGTAGGCGATGAGTTTGCCTTGTTCTAGTGTTATCTCTTGCATGAGGGGGTCTAGGGCATCTCTGTCATAGGTAAAATGCGGATAGGCTTCATCTTGCCATATCCATTGGCTTTGTTGTGTTGTTTTCTTGTTCATCATGGTGTCATTGTAGCCAATATGATACGAATAGTCAAATTATTCGTATCATATTTGAGGTGAATATGGAGGTTAATCGTATCATTTTGTGTTTTACGGGGAGTAGGTCTAATAAAATTAGGGTAAAATATGACTACTAAATATGTGTATAAAATACAAATGTTGTGAAAAATATGGCAATTTGACAGATTTTTAGCATCTAGCTATGATTTAGGATATAGTTTTAAAAAATAAAGGGGATTGTATGACTAAAAAAATCGAAAATATTGATTTAAACAAAGCACAGCCTTTTATTAAGTGGGTAGGTGGTAAGCGTGGTTTGCTCTCCCAAATCATTCCACTACTTCCAAAACAATTTAATAACTATTTTGAACCTTTTGTTGGCGGTGGAGCTTTGTTTTTTGAGCTTTATGCACAAGGTAAGTTAGATAGCCAAAAAGTATATCTAAATATTTAGTAACAATGTATTTAAATTTACACTCTTCTTTGGCAGAAAATTACAATAGTAATTCACAAAAAATAAGAGTTTTAACAGAAGATTGGGTACACAAATATATTTTTTGTCCTTCATGCGGACTAGGTGTCAAAGAGTATGAAAATAATAAACCTGTTGCTGATTTTTATTGTTCCCAATGTCATGAGGATTATGAGCTAAAAAGTAAAAATGGTTCAATGGGTAAAAAAATTGTAGATGGTGCTTATGCCACAATGATTGCACGACTTCAAAGTAATAATAATCCAAATTTTTTCTTTTTAAATTATGATAAAAATACCTATGATATTCAAAATTTTGTTGTTATACCTAAGCATTTTTTTGTACCAGAAATTATTGAAAAACGTAAACCATTATCATTAACAGCACAAAGAGCTGGCTGGACAGGATGCAATATCTTATTGGAAACCATTCCTGAAAGTGGAAAGATATTCTATGTGAAAGACCATGTTTCTCAAAGTAAAGATAAAATCATTGAAGAGTGGAATAGAACAAGTTTTTTAAAAGAAAGTAAAAATATTAATTCGCGGGGTTGGCTACTAGAAATTATAAGATGTATAGAAAAACTTGATAAGAAGCAATTTTCATTAAATGAGTTATATCAATTTGAAAAACATTTGAAAACTAAGTATCCTGAAAATAATAATATTCAAGCTAAAATAAGGCAACAGCTTCAGCTTTTGAGAGATAAAGATTACTTAAAATTTATAAGTCTCGGAAAATACAAACTGAAATAGAAGGTAGAAATGAAAATAGATATTAGAGTGACAGAAATATTGTCTAGGGTTGTTACAATAGATTCCGATTCAGTAGAAGAAGCATTAGACTCTGTAGAGAATATGTATAATACTGAAGATATAGTATTGGATTATTCTGATTTTGATGGTGATGTTATCATTGAGAAAAAGGAAGATGATTTTTTGAGTAGAAAGGATTTATTAGTCAATCGACTCATTGATTATTTAATCAAAGATGAGGAAAAGCATTATGAAGAATCAGAACAACCCAAAGAGCATATATACTTGACACTGTTGAAGCTAAAGCAATACATCAAGTAGAAAATATGTGTCAAAAGAAGAACTTGACGAAGTAGTGTATCAAATTTCACATTCTATAATGCAAGGTGAGAATAGTAGAGACATATTCGTGGACTCTTTAAAAGTTAAGGCATCTTGGAAGATAGTACAATAGCTAAACAACGCCTCAAAATTTGACAAACCCCCTCTATTTATATATAATAAAATAAAGTATATATAAAAGGGGTTCCGTATGCAAACTATAGGCATAGGTGAGCTTCAGAAAAATATGGGGATATTGACCCATTTGACTGAAGCATTGACCATTGTAGATAAGCGTAAAAACAAAGAGGTAGCGGTGGTTTATCCTATACATAATAGAGATGATGACAATATAGTAGAAAAATTAGCAGACAGTCTGAGAGCCAAAGCCAAAAAAAGAGGCATTGTCATAGAAGATTTGGATAAAGCAAAAGAAGAAGCCATGATGGAAGCAATGAAAGAGAAGTATGGTTTCTCTGATTGATACAAACGTTATTATACGTTTTTTGGCAGCAGATGTTGAAAAACTACATCGTAAAAGCACGAAAATTATAAATCAAATTTATCATGATGAACTTCAAGTAGAGATACTCGGAGAGGTAATCATGGAAGTTTTGTATGTTATGAAAGGTGTGTATAAAGAAAGTAAAGAAGAAACATCAGAACATTTAAAAACTCTTTTATCATTCAAAGGTGTAGTAAATGAAGATAAATATATTTTGATAGAAGCACTCAATATGATGTGCCATAAAAATATCGACTTTGTGGATGCACTCATTTGTACGAAAAATAAAATGCAAGGCTATGGTAAAATAAGCTTTGACAAAGACGTAATGAAAAAATGCGAGAAGTAAAAAAAAACATATTAAAATGTTATACTACGTAATATTTTTAGAAAGGTCTATATATGCAATTATCACAAATATACAATCAAATACTCAAAGAGTGTTTTTGGGATTATAATTTAGATGAAAAAGATATTGTCAATATCTTGCATTCGGATGATATGAGAAAAAAGAAAAAATTATTTTCGAAAATCATATATAACTCTACAGATAAAGCTAGAACCTTGCATATGCTCTTTGATGCAGAAACATTAAGAACACTTTTTTCTACATTTACCTCAAGTTACAATCAAAAATATATAGATAAGCATGTTTTAGTGTTAAAAAACATACTAATAGGGGAAAACAATTCTATAGAAAGTTTAGCATGGAAAAAAAGATAGATTATGAGAAGCTTTATCTTTTGCAAGATGAAGTACTAAAAATAGTATTTGACTTAGAGAATACTTTTTACTTGACAGGTGGAACGGCACTACATCGTTTTTATTATCATTATAGATATTCTGATGATTTGGACTTTTTTTCTCATAACGATACTCTATTTGGCGAATCAGTCAATGAAGTCATTGATGCACTAGTAAAAAAGGACTATGATATCAGTCATACAGTACAGGCTAAAGATTTCCATAGGATAATGGTTAATGATTTTTTACAATTGGACTTTGTAAACGATAGGGTTCACCGTGAGGGTAAAAGTAAAATAATCAATGATATCAGAGTGGATAATACAATCAATATTTTAGCCAATAAAGTCACTGCGATTGTTGGTAGAGATGAGGAAAAAGACTTTTTTGATCTCTTTTGTTTGGCTCAACATGAATCATTTAATTGGGAAACTATTTTAGAGATTGCCAATGAAAAATCTGTTTTTGATAAAGAGACTTTAATCTATAGATTAAAATCTTTTCCACTGGCATGGTTGAGTAATATAAAGATAATAGAAGATATAACCATAAATGACGAGATGATTAAGCAATTGACTCATGATATTTTATTGGGATTGGATAATTCATTATATATAAAAAAGGAACACTAAAATGGCAAAAGACCACTATTTCGACATAACAGCAAAGCTAGACATGATGGAGATGAAAAATGCTATCGTGATGGCAGAGAAAGAGGTAGCGACTCGCTTTGACTTTAAGGGTATTAAAGCAGAGATAAACTTGAATGAGCAGGCAAAGACACTCTCTCTAAGCTCATCTACAGACAGCAAGATAGACGCACTAAAAGATATACTTATCTCTAAACTCATTAAGCGTAACATCGCAGGGAAGTCACTCGAGGAGGTGAAAACTGAGGGTATCAGCGGTGGGAATACAAAGGTGATTTACCGCATCGTAGATACGATAGATAAAGATGAAGCCAAACAGATAGTCAAAGCCATTAAGGCGATGAAAGTGAAAGTGACTCCCTCTATACAGGGTGATGAAGTACGTGTCTCTGGTAAAAAGATAGATGATTTACAGGCGGTGATGGCTGAGGTGAAAACGCTTGATTTGAAGGCGCCGTTGGTGTTTGGGAATTTTAAGTAATAATTTGAATATTTGATTGGGGTTGCATATTGCCTTGTGTACGTACTGTGGCTTTTAAACTCTCTGTTCATTTCTTTCTTTTGTCTCATGACAAAAGAAAGAGAACGAACCAAAGAAAGAAAAACATGAACGATTTAAATATGTAAATGTGATTATATTGGTAGCTGGTTTGAAGTTTGATCTAAGAAAAAATGGTGATACGTATGGCTCTACGTATCATCGGATGATGTTGTTAGGGTGACTTAACTACAGTGTCCACCGCCACAGCATCCGCCTGTGCTCTCTTGAGGGCGCTCTTCTACTTGGATAGTGAAAGTATTTTCTGCTGTCTCTTCTGTGTAGAAGAGATGTTTTTGACAGAACTTTTGGTTCATGTGGCTCTCCATCACTTTGGCTTGCATAAGCGCATCGTCTTTATTTTCAAATGTCATATTGTTTTCAAAATCGCTTTTCTTGAAACATCCGCACTCTTTTGCTACATTAATTGTAAACATTGTAATCCTTTAGGTTATAATTTATGGCATAGTAACAAAGTAAGATTAATAAAACTTGATTTTAAGCGTAAATAGGATAAATTTACTCCTAATAGTGTAACAAAGGGTTATAAATGACAAAAAAAATAGATGCTGTACGTAAAGAGATAGAGAGTGTGTGTACCTATTGTGGTGTGGGGTGTGACATCACAGGGGTGGTAGAGAACAACAAAATAGTAAAAATCTATGCCCAGCAAGATGGAGTAGTCTCAGAGGGGAATCTTTGTATCAAGGGTAAGTATGGCTATGACTTTGTAGACTCCAAAGACCGTATACGTGAACCACGTGTACGTAAAACATTTTTAGAGAAAAACCCACAGATACAAGAGGCTTTTGCCGATAAACTAGAGCCGTTTGATGATACCTTTCTTACTTGTGATTTAGACACAGCAACCAGCATCGCTACAATGAAACTAGATGAGATTAAAAAGAAGTATGGAGGCGATAGTTTCTGTGCTATCGGTGGAGCTAGAACTTCTTGTGAGTCTGCCTATGCCTTTCAGAAATTTTGTCGTGAAACGATGGACTCTCCACATGTAGACAACTGTGCTAGAGTCTGTCACTCACCTAGTCTCAAAGGGATGCGTGCTACCATGGGTGAGGGCGCTGCTACCAATCCGTATAATGACATCTATGAGACAGAGTTTATGGTGGTCATCGGTTCTAACACGATGGAGGCACACCCTATTATCGCCAATCGTATCATCAATGTGGCGAAGCAACATAATAACCTAGCTGTTATTGATGTACGTGAGACCAAACTTGCCAAACTTGCCAAACACAACTGTGTGATACCTTTTGAGTCCAACCTGCTTGTACTCAATATGATGGCGTACGTTATCATCAACGAAGAGTTGTATGACCAGAGCTTTATAGACAACCGTACCAAAGACTTCGATGCCTTTAAAGAGAAGATACTCAATGACCCGTATGCCAACCCTGACTTTTTCAAAGACCTAGAGGGCTATGAGTATTTATCCAAGATGATACCTAACATTGCCAGAGAGTATGCCGTGAAAAAATCGATGATATTCTGGGGGCTTGGGATTACGCAAAACCTAGATGGCTCTCACGCGGTGATGGCTATCACACACTTGGCACTCATGACAGGTAATGTGGGTAAAACAGGTGCAGGGCTCATGCCCCTACGTGGACAAAACAATGTACAAGGGGCTTGTGATATGGGCTGTTTGCCTTACTTTGCCCCAGACTACAACAAGCCTAAAGTAGAGGGCATGATGACCCCACAACTCATGGATGCGATGCTTGATGGTCGCATCAAAGCGTTGCTCAACATGGGAGAGGACATCACACACATTCACCCAAATATTAACAAGATAGACAAAGCCATGGATATGCTAGAGTTCTGTATGGTACAAGAGCTCTTTATGACAGATGTGACGAAAAAAGCAGACATTGTCATAGGGGTAAAATCTGCCTATGAAAAAACAGGTGTCTATGTCAACGCGATGCGAAGACTGCACCTCTCACAACCACTCGTAGAGTCTGACCTGCCCGATGACTGGGAA
>JALSPX010000281.1 GCA_026985755.1 Sulfurovum sp.
AATGATAGCTCTGCGCATTGGGGTGTGATTGGCGAAAAAAGTCTAAAAGCGTTTGCACATCTTCATCGCCCCAAGTATATTTCCTATAGATACCTTCACTTTTCGTACAAAGGTTTTGCATACTCTGTAGAGGGGTAGGTGTGAGTGCTAGGCTACTCAAAATAATATGGTTCTTCTGTAGATACGCTAGCTCTTTGGCTCTGCTGACCTCTTCGCCTCCATCACTAAGAACTAATACGTGTTTGTTACTATGTGTTTCAAGTAGCGTTTCACTGGCTTCGAGTGCTGCAAAAAGGTTGGTATTGTCTGCAAAGTACTGTGTGATATTGGCATCTTTGAGTAAGGTACGTAAGAGTGCAGGATTTTGGCTAAGAGGGTAGAGTCTGTAGGCATCATTGGCATAAAAGAGTATGCCGATGTCTAGCTGTGTTGCATTGGCAAGCAGGGTATCTACCTTTTTGAGTGCCAGTGCTAGGCGTGAGGGGTAGATGTCTGTACGGTGCATAGATTTAGAAAAGTCTATGGCGATGACGAGTGATGATTTGGACTCTGAGGTGTCTAGTTGCTGTTTTTCTACCACAGGGCGTGCCAAAGCCACGATAAATAGAGCAAGAGAAAGCAAAAAAAGCCTAGTGCGTGTTTTGCTTCCCAAGCCCTGTGCATACGAGAGCTTTTTGAGCATCGTTTTAGAAAAGTGACGATGCATACTTTTCTCAGAGAACTTGGATTTGAAAAACAAAAAGAATAGAGGCACAAGCAACAAGAGCAAAAAGAGAGGATGTAGTAAAAACATTAAAATACCTCCCTGTCTCTACGTACCCACAACAGAGCAAAAGCACACAGAAGTGATAGCAGTAAAAAATACCTATAGATGGGTTGTGGCACTGCGATACTTTGGTAGGAGAGCGTGCTTTTTTCTAAGCTATCTATCTGTGTATAGACAGTTTCTAGATCTGCTTTACTCTTGGCTTCAAAGCGTGGGGTATGGCTAGACTTAGAAATAAGCTCCATCATGTTACTTTGGGTTTTGTCTATCAAAATAGTGTAGATTTTAACCTGATATTTTTTGGCAAGTTTTAGAGCGATGTTTAGTGGAGCAACACTAGAGCTGTCTTCTCCATCACTCAACAAAATAATCACCTTGGAACGACTCTTGCTCTCTTTAAGCAGTTTGATAGACGAGACCAAAGCATCTATAAGTGCTGTACTTTTACCCAAAGCCCCGATGCCTAAGCCATTGACTATCTCTTTTTGTGCATTGCTATCAAAACTCAGTGGCGAGGCGATGCTACTATATGTCCCAAACACCACAAGCCCCAGTCTGTCTGAGGTTCGTGTGTCTATAAAACCAGAGACGACCTCTTTGACCACCTCTAGGCGTGTTTGCTTGTAGGCTTTTGGGTTAAACCCATAGAGGCTCATAGACCCACTGGTATCTAGGGCAAGCACAATGTCAAGGGCATCATTTTTAACCGTGTCTATACGTTTGATATGCACAGGATAAGCCAGTGCGATGATGGCAAAGCTTAGCATCCCCCAAAGTAAAAAGGCATCCATACTACGTTTGGGCGTGGGTTTGTTTTTGAGCCATTGTGTGTGGGGCATGTAGTAGCTGTTTTGTTTGTGAGATTTATAGCGATGTAAGAGCACAAACAAAGGTAAGAGCAAAAGTGCATAAGGATACAGCAAACTAAACATCTTTGCTCCCTAGTTGTACTAAAAATATCTGTATTGCTTCTTGTAGTTCTATGGGTAGAGGGATAGTTTTTTTGTTGTATTTATAAGATTCAAGGGTAGTGATGAGGTACTGTAATTTCTCTTTTTCCTGTACCGTACGTACTACAAACTTACCATAATAGCTCAATTGATGGGCAGTCCGTTTGCTGTCGTTGAAATCGCAGTGGTTTAAAATGTTGAGGTAATACGGGCGTGTTTTTTTCTTTTTTCTTTTCGTCCATCGCCAAAGAGCATAGAGTAAAATGAGGATGATTACACATACGATACTCCCCCATTTGACAAAGTACGCAGTGGTATCTATGGCGGGGAAGATGTCGTATAGTGGCATATGTTTAGTCTATGTCAATCTGTTGTAAAATCACATCGATGATGTCATCACTAGAGACATCCTCTACCTCTGCATCGTAGCTGAGTACGATACGGTGACGAAGTACCTCTTTGGCACATAGAGCGATGTCTATGGGGCTTACTTCTGTCTTGCCTCGCAAGTAAGCAAAGGCTTTGGAGGCTTTGATGAGGTCTATACTCGCCCTTGGGCTTGCCCCGAACGCTATACTATTTTCTAGTGCTTCTAGCCCATATTTTCTAGGCTCACGTGTGGCAAAAATAAGTTTGATAATATAGGCAGAAAGCGTAGGTTCTATGTGTATCTCTTTTACTTCTTTTTGCATCGCTTGGAGTGTCTGAACATCGATAACCTGTTCGATAGGAGCGAAGCTTTGGTTGGCTATCTTGGTGGCTATCTCAAACTCTTCTGCTTCGGTGTTGTAGCCTACAAGTGTTTTTATCATAAATCTATCGAGTTGTGCTTCTGGTAGTGCGTACGTACCCTCTTGGTCTATGGGATTTTGTGTGGCGATGACTACAAAGGGTGAGGGCACAGCAAAGCTATGGTCACCTATGCTCACTTGTTTCTCTTGCATGACTTCAAGCAAGGCAGAGTGTACCTTGGCTGAGGCTCTGTTGATTTCATCACATAACAACAGGTTGGTAAATACGGGTCCCTGTTTGAGTACAAAACTCTCCGTTTTAGGGTGATACACTTCTGCCCCTAAGATGTCAGAGGGCAACAAATCAGCCGTAAACTGTACACGTTTAAATTCTAAGCCCAAAGCTTTGGCTAACGCATTTACCGCAGTAGTTTTGGCTAAACCTGGTAGCCCCTCTATGAGTATATGCCCCTCACTGAGCAAGCCTATGAGTAAGGCATTAATGAGCGTGGGGTGTCCGATGATGTGTTTGGTGAGTTCTTGTTTGAGTGTGTCTATAGGTCTTTTCATGGAAAGATTATAGTCACACAATGTAAAAATTATATAAAATATACATTTTATAAAAAGAAACCACTATAATAAGTGGAATAAATGCATAGAAGGAGGAAAGTTGGGTAAATTTGTGAATAAAATAGCACTCTATTTGCTATTCCTTTTTTTAATCGTACTCTTCGCTTCTGTTTTTTTCTTTGTCCAAAAAGATAAAGAGGAGAAGTTGATTACTATTGGCGATCATGTGATAGAGAATTTTCGTATGGGAAGAGATTATGAGACAGTAGATTTACTCTCTTTTTCAATGGCACTTTCTGAAGATGGTGAACTGAAAAATGCACTGATAAATGATGATGAGACCAAAGGGTATGAGATACTATCGAATATCTCTAAACGTTTTAAAAAGTATACACACCTCAAATCATTGCGTCTTCAGATGATCACTCCAGAGTTTTATATCTTTGCTAGAAGTTGGAATGAAGGATTTGAGGGGATGCCTTTATGGTGGTTTAGGGATGATTTAGATGCATTGAAAAAAAATAGCGAACCCAAAGTAGGGATGGAGACAGGTCGTCTTTTGACCTTTAAAGCCACAGTACCTATTCGTAGTGGTAAAGAGGTTTTGGGTTATCTGGAGGTGATTAAACTCGTAGATGAATTTGTATTAAAACTTCGTCAAAAAGGGATAGAACTTTTTGTACTGATGGATGAACACTATTTGGAAAAAGCATCCTTGATGAGAGATTTTCCTCTTTTGCATAATTATGTTATTGCCAATAGAAATTTTAATCAACAGCTTCTCAATACTATAGAGATGCTTGATTGGGATGTCTTGATGCGTGAGCGGTATCTCTATGAAGATGGTATCTTGTATCTCAAGGAGCCTATGTATAATGGGAGTGGAAAACAAGTCGGTATTTACCTGTTAGTTGTATCTTCTGAAGTATTTAAAGATTTTGAGACAAAAGAAGAAAAAATCTCTTTTTTCACACAGTTTTCAGATGATGATATCAAGAAAGTGGTAAATGCCTGGGAAAATCCCTATGGGAGCTTCAGAGATTTAGAAGACAAAGAGGTGATTGAGCTTTTGCCCAAGTTACATAAAGAGGATCAAGAAGAGCTAAAAATAAAGGCAAAATCCATTTTAAGACAATACAGTAAAGAGGAGTTGATTGATATCATATTGTCTCAAAAACATAAAGAGAAAAAGATAGGAGAGATAGAATGAAAGTACTTATTTTAGAAGATGAGTCTGTTTTGGCACTCAGTATGCAAGAGTTTTTAGAAGAGAGTGGCTATGAGGTGATATGTTTTGATAATTCCAATGATGCCTATGATGCTATCTATGAACAGGCGTTTGATCTCTATCTTTTAGATGTGAAAGTACCAGGAGAAAAAAACGGCTTTGAGATGCTAGAGCTATTGAGAAAAGATGGTAATACCACGCCTGCTATTTTTATTACGTCTCTTACGGATATAGAAGATTTAAGCAGAGGGTATGAGTGTGGTGCCTGCGATTATATACGAAAGCCATTTGATTTGGCTGAGTTGAAACTGAGGGTAGAGCAGGTCATTAAGTTGCACTGTTTTGCTACAATGGATGAAACGATAACACTGCCACATGGGTATCGTTATGATGTCAAAAAGATGAAGCTGACACTCAATGGTGAAAGCGTACAGCTTGCTAAAACAGAGACAAAGATATTGGAACTGCTTATCAAACAAAGAGGTGGGGTCGTGAGTTGTGATATGTTTTGGGAAGAGGTCTGGGGAGAGTGGGTTGATTCTGCCAATATACGTGTGCAAGTAGGTAATCTACGTAAAAAACTACAAAAAGATTTTATTAAAAATGTACGTGGTGTAGGATATAGTATTGATTTTTAATACAGAAGCATTTGCTAAAAAGTATGCACTGATTTATACAGGCATATTGGCTGTGGTATTGATCGTACCATTGATTGTCTATGTCTATTTGCTTTTACAAATAGATGAAGCCAAGGTAAAGCTTTCGTTAGAGAAACATGCCAAACAAATCGTGAATGCCATGCAACAATATGACAACCAT
This sequence comes from Sulfurovum sp., assembly GCA_026985755.1. GTDB lineage: Bacteria > Campylobacterota > Campylobacteria > Campylobacterales > Sulfurovaceae > Sulfurovum. The sequence goes on from JALSPX010000281.1 coordinate 5,065, forward strand.
GAAAAAACATTTCTCTTTCCTAGATATAAGAAGTATCAAGCAGCATTGTATGATGATAACTATCAAATTATTTTCTCAACATTAGAATTTGAGCCCAAAGTATTTACGGGAAATTTTCATCAACAAGGAGAGAACTACTACTACCTCTATAGTCTACCTAGAGCTTACTATTTTGGCTCTAGTACATTATTGGTAGCCACGCAACATACCGCCAGTAAAATCTACTATTTTACGGCAGCAACACTGTTGGCGATTATGGTGACGCTTTTTATATTTTCTTTTTTATTGTTAAAAAACTTTTCAAAGCCTTTTGCAAAAATAAACCAGCAACTTGATAATTTTATCAAAGATTCTATGCATGAGATCAATACACCTCTAAGTATTATCAATCTAAACGCAGATTTGTTTGCCAATAAGCATGGTGACAATAAGTATCTACGACGTATGAAAGCAGCATCGAAAACATTGGCTACGATATACAACGATATGGATTATCTTATTAAACAAGGCAGGGTTGAGCATAAGCATCAAGAGATTGATATGGGACTATTTATCCAAAACAGAGTCGATTATTTCCAAGAGATAGCCAATCTAAAGGATATTGTATTGGAGGTAGATGTGGAAGATGAGGTCTATTATGATTTCTCTAAAACCAAACTCCAACGCATTGTCGATAACACTATCTCCAATGCGATTAAATATAGCAATAACAAAGCACATGTATACATAGGGCTCATGCGAGAGAATGAAAAGATTATTTTCAAGGTAGAAGATAATGGTGTAGGTATAGATGATGTAGAGAAAATCTTTTCACGATACTATAGAGAAGACAGTGCCAAAGGTGGTTTTGGTATTGGCTTGAATATCGTGAAGCAAATTATCGATGAAGAGGGTATATCCTTAGATGTCTCATCTGTGCTTGGAAAGGGTACTACATTTATGTATACTTTTATAAATCTGAAGTAGCTTATGGTATTGAATAATGAGGGGGATTTGAATAATTGAACAAAATAAATACTGATATGCAAATGAGTAAAATATGGTGACATGTAAACCGTATATTAGTTAAAATAACTAAAATATGAGTTAAGGAGTAGCGATGCAACTCTACACACACCAAGAGATAGAGTATCAAATAGCAGAGAAGATAAAAGCCGTGCGTAAACAACAAAAACGTACCCAAAAACAGATGGCTGCTAAG
>JALSPX010000282.1 GCA_026985755.1 Sulfurovum sp.
TTCATGGTTTGATTATAGCATATTTTTCACGTAGGGGCGACCCCATTTGACATACTTTTAGCATAAGATATATTTATTCATTATCCCCTACTCCTCTATCCTCGAACTTTATTTTTTCTATGGGCTTTTCATTGCTACGATTAATTGTCTTAATAGTGCCATTATTTGGTACTATAATGAACCCCATAAATCAAACCACTTAAAACAACTTTCTTATTCCAAATGATAGAATAATAAAAGAGAAAAAAAGGAATAAAGAAATGAGCGTAAAAAGAAAAAGTTATAGTGCAGATTTTAAAGCCAAGTTAGTTTTGGAAGTTTTAGAAGGTGAAAAAGTTCTGTAAGTTTAGCACCCACATCTGAGCCGTCCTAATGGGTCTTGGCTTCTAGGTACTCTACAAAAGAATTCTTTTCAAATATAGCTGTATCTTCTGCAAACATCAAAAAGAGTAAACGTACCAAAAATAGCTCTAAAGGGTGTCCGTCATAGCCTGTGGCTTTCAGCTCATCGTGTAGTTTACCTAGTAACTCTGCTGCTTTGATGTTAACTGGGTCTTCTTCTCGCACCTTGTGCGTGGTGTACCCAGCCATAAAACCAAAGAGTTTAATGTACTTAGAAAATTCGCTTATATGAAACTCTGTATGTCCACCCTCTTCTAAATCATACAACCTGAGTGACTCAAAGTCTGAGACGAGTATGTATTTGGGGAGTTCATGGTCTTTAAGTCCAGGGAAGTAGTCCTTGGCTTGTTGAAATGCTTTGTCTAAGTCCTTACCTTTGGACTTGTGTTCTACAAGAATGACACCTTTCCAAAGTAAGTCTATGCTACCTTTTTTATCTCCTAACTTATCTACAGGCTTTTTAAAAGTAGCCAATCTTCAGCGAGAGACACCAAAGACATTGAAAAAATCATTCCAAAAAGACTGAGACTCAGCGTTCTCACGACTCTCATCTTGCCATTCTTTGGTAAATGTGATTGCCCTGCTTCTAATCTCGTTCCAACTTAGTGCCATATTATGGAGCCTTTACAGTTTAATTATAATTATTTTACCCAAAATCATATATATATTCCCCGTAGGGGCAGATTCCATATCTGCCCTTTGTTTGCGTAACATATTCGCCCTTTCTTTGGATGGCATGTTCATATTTTGTTTGGATGGCATATTGTCTTGTTATTCCGATTGAAGGGCAGAAATGGATTCTGCCCCTACGGTTTTGGATGCAAAATTGTTTAATTGTTTCGATTTGAGGGCGGATATAGAATCCGCCCCTACGTGTTTAACATATCATCATTCCATGTAGATGGGTTGTTTTCGATATATTGGACGATACGTGCATAATCATTATTATCACGCACCACATGTTCATAATAATTACGTTGCCAAATGCGTTTGTTGAAGGGTGGCAAGGTGTTGTTTTTTACCATTTTGATGTATTGTAATGTCGTATGCCGTTTAAACGATTGTACAATGGTGGATACCGTAGGGGCAGATTCCATATCTGCCCTTTGTTTGGATGGCATGTCATTTGATTTTGATCTCACGTTGTTTGGTTGTTCCGATTGGAGGGCGGATATGGAATCCGCCCCTACGGTATCACGATATTTTATTTGGATAATGCCATGAATGTGATTTGGCATGACCACAAAATCATGTAATGCAACATTTGGAAAATCATTTGTTATGTCACACCACAACCCTTGCACCATCTCCCCCGCCACATTCAACACCATTTCACCATCGTATATTTCACCAAACAAATGCTCTCTATTTTGTGCCGTGATTGTCACAAAATAATACCCTGCACGCGAATAATCATAATGAGGTAAACGTATGGAACGACGATGATATTTTTCCGTAGGGGCAGATTCCATATCTGCCCTTTGTTTGGATGACGTATCATTTGGTTTTAATGTCATATTATTTGATTGTTCTAATTGGAGGGCAGAAATAGATTCTGCCCCTACGGGTGTATCATCATATTTGTTTACGATTTCATATCTTTCAATCACAACAACCCCTCATCCGAAAAGCTAAACTATCTCAATACTCAACCTCTTACCCAAAGCCACCACCGCCCTATCTATGGTAGCCAAGGAGACAGAGGTATTGAGAGGGTCAAGTAATCTGTTGAGAGAAGACCTGCTTGTACCCATACGTTTTGCCATATCTGTTTTACTTATCTGCTTCTCTTTCATAGACTCTGCTAGCTGATAGGCGATGACCCTTTTAGCAGCCAAGGCATCTACTGCAGGAAGTAAGCCCTCTTCTTCTAAAAAGTCATCAAAACTTGAGCCCAACGCTTGTTGTTTTAGATTCATTTAATCTCCTTCATTCTCTTAAGTGCTAACGTAATCTCTTCTTTGGGTGTCTTTTGGGTTTTCTTTACAAACCCATTGAGCAACACCATATAGCCATCTACAATAGTAAAAATCACACGAGCGATACGCTTATGCGAAATATGAGACCGTACCTCATAGAGTCCTTTACCCAAAGAACGTGCCACAGGCATACCGATAGGCCAGCCATACTCTACTGTTTTGATGTCTACACCTATAGCCTGTTTGTCTTCTTTTTCAAAAGTCAACAACCATTCACGCACAGGTTCATTGCTTGCCTCTGTTTTGTAAAACACTACTGTTATTTTTTTATTCATAGGTATTGTACCATTTTTGGTTCGTTTTGGCAATACTCACAACAACCCCTCATCCGAAAAGCTAAAATACCCCTGCTTGGAGAGTATCACATGGTCTAACAACTCTATGCCTACCAGCTTAGAAACCTCCATGAGTCTCTGGGTGATAGCCACATCTGCCCTACTGGCTACTAGCGTACCAGATGGGTGGTTATGGGCGATGATGATGCCTGCGGCTCTGTCGGCTATAGCATCGGCGAAGACTTCTCTGGGGTGTACGAGTGACTGGTTTAGTGTACCTATAAATACCGTACGGGTGTTGATGATATGGCTTGCACCATCTAGGGTGATGGTGAGGAAGTGTTCTTGCTGTCGGTTGGCGTATTTGTGTAGTTCTTCATAGACATCTTTTGCATCGGTGATGCGTCTGTTGGTACGTATGAGGTAGCGTTTGGATAGTTCTAGTGAGGCGAGTATCTGTGAAGCCTTGGCGATGCCTAAACCGTGGATGTCACAGAGTTTTTCCAAACTCATATTTTCATGGTCTCTGTCCATAATACCTATAATCTCTTTAGAGAGTTTACGTACATCTTTTCCCTGTATACCTCTACCTAAAAGTAGTGCCATAAGTTCTTCATTCTTAAGTGCTTCAACACCTTTTTTGATGATTTTTTCTCTTGGCTTGTCATCTTTATGCATATCACGTAAGGCAATCATTTAAGAAACCCCATCACCTTCTCATCGACCAGTTCAGAACTCGCTATGAGTTCATCAAGTGCTTTACGTAGCTCTTTGTACTGCTTGTCAGACTTACGTTCGACTTCTATGATTTGTTTGGCTAAGGCGTTGTAATGTTTGCTGAATTCTCTTAGTTTTTTGAAGGTTCGGATGATATGTATGCTTGTCTGTGTAGCAACAGAACTACGTAACACCGTAGCCAACATATAGATGCCTTCTTCAGTGAAGGCATAAGGTGCTTTACGCATACCCATTATCTCTTTATTGGATGTCGCAAATTGCGACTTCCAATTTTTTAACTCATCTTCTGTCAACTGAAACATAAAGTCATCAGGGAACCTATCTAAATTTCTTTTGACTTGTTCATTAAGTCTTCTTGTTTCAACCTGATACAACTCTGCCAAATCTCTATCCAACATCACCTGTTGTCCACGCAATGTCAGAATCTTAGAACTGATTTCACCTTGTACTACCAATGTATCCATCACACACTCCTATCGTTTATAGAAGTATTTTAGTCAAAAAAAGTACTAACACTTAAAAATATGGCAATATGACATATTTTTAGTTAAATCTCTAACACCAACTTCACAGGACAATGGTCTGATCCCATCACTTGGTCAAGTATATCTGCGTCTACTATCTTGTCTTTTAAATCATCTGATACATAGAAATAGTCAATCCTCCAGCCTACGTTGTTTCCTCTGGCTCCTGCTCTGTAGCTCCACCAAGAGTAACGCTCTGCTTCATCGCCATGTACGTGTCTAAAGGTATCTATGAAACCTGAAGCCAAGAGCTTGTCCTGCCATTCACGCTCCATGGGTAAGAAACCTGAAGTCTTTTCATTGGCTTTTGGGCGTGCAAGGTCTATGGGGTGATGGGCTGTGTTGACATCACCACACACTACGATAGATTTACCCGCTTTGCGTAGCTCTAGGATATAGTCTAAAAAACGCTCATAAAAGCCCATTTTATATGCCAATCGCTCCTCATCTCTTTGTCCATTGGGGAAGTAGACATTAAACAGTACGATATTATCAAAGTGATACTCATTGATACGTCCTTCATCGAGTATATCTACCTGTTCACAACAGTGTGCTTCACCTTTGATATCTGTGTAGAGTGCCACACCTGACTGTCCTTTGTTGATGGAGGAGTTAATACTTTGGTATTTGTACGCTCGTTCGAAAATGCTATCGGGGATTTGTTCTGCCTCGGCTTTAATTTCTTGGAGTCCTAAGAAGTCTATCTCTTCTTCGTCTATCCATTTGAGTGCACCTTTTTTGTCTACTGCACGTATGCCGTTTACATTCCATGAAATAAAGGTCAGTTTAGCCATATATCTATCCTTAATGTTTTTATGCAATAATAGCAAAAAATACTACCATAAGGCTAAAATATGGCACAAGAAGATAAACAACGCTGGGATGAAAAACATGCAAAAAACAGTATGCCCCATGAACCAATCAAACTCATCACAGAGTATGCACATCTTGCCACGGGTAAAATGGTATTAGACATCGCCTGTGGCAATGGTAGACATAGCAGATACCTAGCCTCTCTTGGCTTCGAGGTAGATGCATTAGATATCTCTTCGGTGGCTATAGCACAACTACAAAATGAAAAAAACATTCATGCCATAGAAGTAGACTTCGATACCTACATCTTACCAAAAGAAAAATACGACCTCATCGTCTGTACCTACTTTCTAGAGCGTAGGCTTTTCCCTCAGATGATAGCAGCGCTCAAGCCCAATGGCATACTTCTCATGGAGACATTTGTCCATCATGCGCAGAATGAACGCACACCATCTAACCCTGCCTTTAGACTCAACGAAGGGGAACTTGAAGCCTATTTTGATCATGAGATGGAGCTGTTACATATACCTGAGTGGTGGGATAGGGATTATCAAGGATTTAAAACACTCAAGACCTCCATGGTAGCGAGGAAAAAGAGTGGCGGTATGAGTGATGAGGATTTTTGGGCGTAAAGGCTCAAAATCAATTGACTATGCTTACTTTTGTACCTCTTCGTACTTTACTAAAAATTACTTTAGCTATCTTAGGCTGAAGTCTAATACAGCCATTACTCCCAGGGTAACGTTTTACATATTTACTTGCATGTAAACCAATACCTCCGCTGGTTAAACGCATCCAATTATGCATAGTATGTCCAACGTATTTTGCTTTTGGTCCTTTATATTTTCTTCTATCCCCATGATATACTTTTTTACCATTTCTGTACATTTCACCAAATATTGTTGATTTTTTCGCAGCAACTTTTTCCATAATTTTGAATGTACCCAGTGGCGTATGTTTGTCTCTGTAGGTTTTTGTATTTGGTTCCAATTTATGTTTGGCACCTGTAGTACATGGCGAAGAGAGTGCGACTTTACCATTGACCAACATTGATAATCGTTGCGTAGATATATCTATTTTTAACTGTGTATTTTTATGATTTGCCTGAGAAAGTAGCTTTTCATTTTTGTACACTTTGAAACTTGTTTTTAAATTTATTTTTCTTTTAAATGCTGCATATGAATCTATTTTTACACTGCTTTTATGCGGTTTAGATACATCAATTTTTGCAAAGTGTATATTTCTAGAGACCCTATCGAGCATGTGTTTTGTTTTTTTACCTACGTATCCAGATACAGGAGTAAGCCCATATTTTTCCTGAAATTTCAGCACAGCTTTTTTTGTACTTTCTCCCCACCTACCATCTGTCTCTAGATTTAAATTTAAATTTTTGTTTAATGCCAATTGTAGATTTTTCACTTGTGCACTATCATTTATACACTCTTTAGTCTCTGTTTTTTCACACAAATCATCA
>JALSPX010000283.1 GCA_026985755.1 Sulfurovum sp.
AGAGAAGAAAAACAAAGATAAAAAAAAGAACCAAGATAAAAATAAAAAGAAAGATGGAAAGCAAAAGCAGGATAAACAGAAAAAAGAGAAAGAGAATCAAAAAAAGAAAGATGGCAATAAAGATAAAAATGATGCCAAAAAGAAAAACAAACCCAAAGATAAAAATGATACCAAAAAGAAAAACAAACCCAAAGATAAAAAGGGTGACAAAGCATCTGGAAATCCTAATAAACAAAAGAAGATGAGTAAAGAAGAAAAACTCAAAGCACAAGAGTTAAAACGTCTCATGAAAAAGATGCAAAAAGGTAAAACCCCTACAATGATGTATCAGATGGGAAAACCTCAAAAACCAAAACAAGAACAAGCGGTTAATCCGTGGTAAAGAAGGACTAGAAAGATGAAAAAATATTTATTGATAGTGATAGCTATATATTATGCATTATCTACTCACTTGTATGCAGACAGTGTGAAAGCAATGGTAAATACGCAAGAAGTAGTCAAAGGCAACCCTGTGGAATTACGTCTCAAAGCGATAGGTGGAATAGCAGCTTTTCCAGAGATTAAAGAACTAGGGGGTGTTTCTGTTCAAAATGGAGGAACAAGCACACAAACAAGTATGCAAATCACTGCGAGTGGTACAAAAAGTGAGCGTTCAACGGTCAAGAGGTATCTTTTTACCCCAGTAAAGGATACGACTATTCCTGCATTAAGTGTACGTATAGGAGATAAAACGTATCAAACCAAACCAATAGTGATAAAAGTAGTAGAATCACATGCGCCACAAGTAAAAGAAAATGCTACTTTTGCTTTTGAATTAAAAAGTGATAAAACTACGGTATATGCAGGTGAACCGTTCCTTGTGACACTCTATATGGCAATTTCTAATGAACTCAAAGGGATACAATTGGCAGAATATATGCCTCCCTCAACACCTGATTTTTTTATCAAAGAGTTGCCAAAACAAAAAGAGTACCAGCAGGGCAATCATACTGTACTGGAGATGCGATATCTTTTCACCCCAAAAAAAGAGGGTAATTTTACGATAGCACCTGCAAAGGCAAAACTGGGACAATTGGATTTTAGTAAACAAGATATATTTGGTAGACCAGGTAGAAGCTGGATGAACATTAGCTCAAATAAGCTAAAAATTAAAGTCAAACCTCTCAATGTTGATGCAGACATTATAGGTGACTTTACGCTAGAAGCAAAGATAGACAAACAAAAGGTAAAAGCCAATAAGCCAGTCAATCTCACTATTACGATAAAGGGTAAAGGCGGATTGGAAGACTTCGAGTTTCCTAAATATGAGATAGATGGTGTTACAGTGTATGCTAATGAGGCACAAAAAAGTAGTCAAGTAGACGGAACAACACTCTTGAGTAGCTATACTCAGAGTTTTGCGTTTATATCGTCAGATGATTTTACCATACCTGCTAGAGAAATAGAGGTTTATAATCCTGAAACCAAGCAGAAAAAAACACTAAAAATACCGAGTTATCACATAGATATAGAAGGTAAAAAAGCGACAGTAACTACAGCTGCACCGATCGTGCAACAAAAAGAAAAGCCTGAACAGCCTGTAGTGTCTAGTGAAGTGGTTCATAAAAATGAGAAAATAACATCTGCTCCATGGTGGATGCTTGCCATCGCTTTTGCATTGGGGGCATTGTTTATGTATCTGTTACAGTTTTTCTTAAAAGTAGGGCAAAGAAAAGAACGAAAATATAAAGAGTCAGATGCTCTAAAAATACTCTATGGACATATCAGTGAAGACAAAGCAGTAGAGGAGATGGTACGTAAACTGTATGCTAAAAAGCGTGGAGATAAATCTGTGAAAATAGATAAAAAAGAGTTAAAGGAAATGATAGAGAAGTATAGATAAACTTCTAGTTTTCTCGTTCCCACGTTGCACGCGGGAACGCATACTCTAACCCAAACTACCAAAAATAATCCACATCTAACAAACCATCAACACTTTCATAATCGTATCCAGTTGAGTACTGTATAGGTGATAAAATGTGGATGTGTTGGTTCATAAACCTTGTACCTACTTCTGCCCATCTTTTATACTTTTTCTTGTATTATAGGATATAAAAACCTTGGAGCGTAAAAATATGTCAGATTCTCATATAATTTGTGGTTGGGATATGCGTTACCACGTGCAACGTGGGAACGAGGAAATAGTAAAACAAGATAAATTAGTGGGAGATTAATTATGCAATGGTATGTGGCAAGTATTTTAATATCATATAGAGTAAAAGAAGGAAAACAAGATACAATCCCAGTGTATGAAAATTTTACATTATTTTATGCTGATAATGATGAAGAAGTGTTACAAAAAGCTATTAAATATGGGGAATGGTGTGCAAGTATAGATGATAAGACAGAATTGGATGGGAAAGCAGCATATAGTAAATATGAAGGTATTAGAAAAATAACAGAAATTTTTGATGATAATTTTGATTTGAAAACAACTATGGATGCAGTAGAACTTAGTTATTCATATATGGAACTTGAGAATGAAAAGGATGTTATTAATTTAGCAGCGGGTCATAGAGTAAAATTACTATATATTGATGATGAAGCATAGGCATAGCAGAAGGGGGCATAGGGATCTATCATTGTTTTTGCAAGAGATAAAGCACTCGTTGTAAAATAAAAACAATGATAGACCCTTATATTCCTATATTCGAAAACTATAACATATTTACATATGCGGTATGACTAAAGTCTTCCTCGTTCCCACGTTGCACGTGGTAACGCATACTCCAACCCAAACTACCAAAAATGCTCCACCTCCAACAAGCCATCAACACTTTCATAATCTCTAGCACTAGAGTATCGCCAATGTTTAGCTTCATCTACATTCCTCGTTACCACGTGCAACGTGGGAACGAGGAAAATCTCCTGCAGAGTGCATAGCCATGTACTATATATAATGAACATATTTCATCTCTTTTTGTTATAATAGTCAAAAAATAAAAGATATGATAAGAATGATACATAAAGCCATGCTCATCTTTTTACTCTTGATGGTTACACTTCGAGCAGATACGATACGTATCGCGGTAGCTTCCAATATGGGCTATGTGATGAAACCACTCAAGGCAATGTTTACAAAACAGCACCCCCAGACCAAAGTTGTGGTTTCTTTGGGTAGTAGTGGGAAGTTAAGTGCACAGATTATGCATGGTGCTCCTTATGATATATTTATCTCTGCAGATATGTTTTTTGCCAAACGTCTTTATGATGGAGGATTTACCACAGATGCTCCCAAGATTTATGCACAAGGTGCCTTGGCACTTTTTAGCGCTAAAAGGAAAGACTTCAGTAAAGGCTTGCATATTTTAGAACAGCATAATGTACATACCGTTGCTATGGCTAATCCCAAAACTGCACCTTATGGTAAGGCAGCGATGGAAGTATTGGAGCGTTCTGGTATCTTTAGTAAAATACGTTCAAAGCTGGTATATGGGGAGTCTATAGGGCATGCACTCTCTTATGCTCTGAGTGTCGCAGATGTAGGTTTGGTGGCGAAGTCATCTTTGTTTGCTCCTAAGATGAGAGATTTTAAACAAAATGAACATTGGATAGAGATTGATAAAACGCTCTATTCCCCCATAAATCAGGGGATAGTATTATTAAAAAATAGCAAAAACAGTAAAGAAGCACAGGCTTTTTATCGGTTTATGTTAGGCAATGGGGCTCAAAAAATTCTAAAAAACTTTGGGTATCATACTTTATGAGCTATCTTAATGCGTCAGTGATAGGGATAGAAAAGTGTGATGGTTTGCATCATGTAACATTTGAATGTCATGGGCATAGTATCTCTATGTTGAGTTTAGCGTTACCAGAGGGGATAGATATAGGATCGAAAGTAAAATTGGCTATCAAGGCATCACATGTTAGTATTGCCAAAGATATGTCGGGTAGATTAAGTTTTGCCAATCAACTTCCTGTCACTATAAGTAGTATTGTAAAAGGTGAACTGCTCTGCTATTTGACATTAGAATTTTTTCAAAACACGATAGAAGCTATCATTTTGCGTAAAACACAAGAAGAGATGCAACTCAAAGAAAAAGAAACTGTCACAGCACTTATCCAAGCTAGTGAAATCTCTATTTGTGAGGTATTAGATGATTGAGGTTTTACAACATTTAGATTTGACCCCTTTTGTGCTTTCTTTTAAATTGGCACTGTTTACAACCATCATTTTATTTCTCTTGAGTGTGCCTTTGGCATGGTACCTCTCGCAAACAGATTCAGAGATAAAACCATTTTTAGAAGCCATGACTGCACTTCCTTTGGTACTTCCTCCTTCTGTTTTGGGGTTTTATATTTTAATTTCGCTCTCAACGCAGTCGCCTATAGGTGCATTTTTTGAAGAGATATTTGATATCAAACTTCTTTTTAGTTTTACAGGTCTTGTGCTTGCTTCGTGCATCTATTCGCTTCCGTTTATGGTACAGCCTATCCAAGGAGGATTTGAGACATTGCATCGACCGATGTTAGAAGCCTCCTATATCGCAGGAAAAAGTAGATTTGAGACACTTTTAAGAGTGGCTTTGCCCAATATAAAACCTGCACTACTTACGGGGATTATTATCACTTTTGCACATACTGTAGGTGAGTTTGGTGTGATATTGATGGTAGGAGGCAGTATCCCGCACGAGACAAAAGTAGCTTCTGTTGCTATCTATGAGATGGTAGAGATGATGGATTATACTGCAGCACATATCTACAGTGCATTAATGGTTCTGATGAGCTTTTTGGTATTGCTTGGGGTCTATGTTTTTAATGCAAAACAGACAGCGAAAATAGGTAGATTTCATAGATGATTGAGATAGATATCGTAAAAAAACTGCATGGTGTAGAGAAGGATATGCTTTTAAAGGTCGATATCCAAATTGAAGATGAAAGTTTCATTGCCATTAGTGGGGTAAGTGGAAGTGGAAAAACGACTTTGTTACGTATATTGGCAGGTCTTGAAACGGCAGAAGGATATATCAAGGTAGATGGTGAGGTATGGCTGGATACACATAGCTTTAAACCCATCCAGCAAAGAGAGATAGGATTTGTTTTTCAGGACTATGCACTCTTTCCAAATATGACCGTAGAAGAGCATTTACTCTTTGTCCAAAAAGATAAAAAACTGGCTTTAGAACTTTTGGAGATGACAGGGCTTGATGCTTTAGCAAAAAGAAAACCTTTCACATTAAGTGGTGGACAACAACAACGTGTCAATCTATGTAGAGCTATGATGAGAAGACCCAAAGTATTGCTTATGGATGAGCCACTCTCGGCACTGGATATTGCGATGAGATTAAAATTACAAAATGAGATAAAAGCATTACATGAAAGATTTAAGACAACCACATTGATGGTCAGTCATGACCCCAGTGAAATATACCATATGGCTAAACGCGTTATTGTACTGAAATCTGGTAAAATAGTGGATGATGGTATGCCTAAAGAAGTACTCCTCAAAACCAGTGGGAGTGCCAAATTTTCTTTTGAGGGAAGGATAATAGATATTGTGCAAGCAGATGTTATCTATATCGCAATCATAGCTATTGGTCAACAGTTGACAGAGATTGTCGTGACACCTGAGGAGATACAAGATATGACAATAGGACAAAAAGTAAGTATCAGTACAAAAGCATTTAGTCCATTGGTGCAATACCATTACCGCACTAACTAAATATATCAATATTTGAAAGAACGAGAGGAGGTAATTTGTGGGTAAAAAAATCTGTAGGACTAACTGGTTAATTCAAAGATTTTTTTGCTTGCAGATTGCCTTCTCTCGTTCTTCCCTACGGGTGCAGTGCTTTTGTCCATACTCTGTGTTAGATTTTCTCGAATTCGCTAAGGCGAGTCCTTCGAAAATCTGCCTTGATTATGAACAAAATCACTGCATCAAAAATTGATATATTTAGTTAGTTCGGTAATAAAAGGAAGAGGAAAAAAGAAATGAAAAAATTACACTATCTCACTTTGACAGATGCCTACGAATTGGCGATAAAAGAGTCTCTAAAACAAACAGTAACCCAAGTTATGCTTGTGCCTCATGCACTGAATGCTGTCTTGGCAGAAGATGTTATCGTACAAAAAAATCTCCCTTCTTTTGATAACTCTGCTA
>JALSPX010000284.1 GCA_026985755.1 Sulfurovum sp.
TCATCACTTAAAAAGAAGTTGTCATTATAGAAGTGTGTAGTAGTTTGGCTTAGTTTCTTTTCGTCACAAAGTAGTGTAGCACGTTGTAGCATATCTACTGAGAGAGAAGCTTTTTCTATGCCCACATCTGAGCGCAAGCCTAAAAATATTTTTTCGGTAAGCAATTCTTCTTCTGTAAGCACTTCTTCACTGATATGTAAAGGATTTTCAACATAGGCTTCTATAGCTGTCTGAGGGTAAAAACGTCTCTCTTTCAAAAAGCCAACAGCCCCAGCTCCTGCACCGATGTAGTCTTTTATCTCCCAGTAGCCTTTGTTATGTTTGCTTTGGTAGGTGCCAAAGTTAGAGATTTCATAGGCTTTAAAGCCTCGTGCTTCTATCTGCTCTGTGACAAAAAAAGCAAGATTTTCATCCTCTTGACGCACTTCAGGCGTGGCAGAAAACTTGGTACCATCTTCTATAGTAAGTTCATAGGCAGAGATGTGGTCTATAGGGAGGGAGAATGCTGTTTCAATATCTTTTAATATCAATTCTTTTGTATCTCCTTGGTAGTTATAGATAAGGTCTAAAGAAATATGCTCTATACCTATATCATGTGCATGTTGTATCGCCTTTATGGCTTGCTCTGGGGTGTGTGCTCTGTTGAGTGCTTTGAGTTTGTCATCATTAAAGCTTTGTACTCCGAAGCTCACTCGGTTTACACCCAATGATTGCATGCCTGTTAGCCATGCCTTTGTAGCAGAATTTGGGTTTGCTTCTGTGGTGATTTCTGCATCTTTTTGCAAAAATGGTTTGAGTAGTTCAAAAATAGCTTGATAGAGTATTGGATCTACAGTAGAAGGTGTACCGCCTCCTATAAAAAGTGTTTCTATACTGTTTCTTTTTGCATTAAAACGTTTGAGTTCAAAATATAATTGTTGTTTTAAAGCTTTCATATAAGCTTCACGTGTATCAAATTTATCTACATAGGTATTAAAAGAGCAATAGTGACACTTTGAGTCACAGTAGGGTATGTGTAGGTAGAGTAGCAAATTAAACACCTTGTAACAGTTATTTTGATAAAATAATATCAGAAAATGGTGAGGCTTTAGCTAATCACCTTCTTTTAATTTGATATAAAAGAGTATATATGGAGCACAAAAAGAGCTATAGACCAAATGTAGCAGCCGTAATACTCTCTTCGAAATATCCAAATACCTGTGAATTTTTTGTGGGGCATAGGAGTGATATAAAAAATGCTTGGCAATTTCCTCAGGGAGGTATTGATGAGGGAGAGACACCCAAAGAGGCATTAATACGAGAATTATTAGAAGAGATAGGCTGTAACAATGTGGAAGTACTAGGAGAATATCCCGAATGGATTTCTTATGATTTTCCACAAAAGACTAGCAGTAAAAAATTATACGATTATGACGGTCAGACACAAAAATATTTTCTTGTACGTCTTAAAGAAGATGCAGACATTGACTTGTGTAGCTATTATATGCCAGAGTTTAAAGAATATACTTTTCTCTCTTATGAAAAATTATTAAAAAAAGTGACATATTTTAAGCGTCCAGTCTATCGTAAAGTGATTGATTATTTTATAAAAGAGGGGCTGATTTAGATGTTAGTTGTGCATAAATATGGTGGTACAAGTGTAGGAGACCTAGAACGTATAGAAAATGTGGCAAAAAGAGTAGCCAAAGCAAGAGAAGCTGGAGATGATATTGTTGTGGTAGTCTCAGCGATGTCAGGAGAGACAAATAAACTGATAGGCTATGCTGAGCATTTTACTCCCACACCTGCAAAAAAAGAGATGGATATGCTTTTAAGTTCTGGTGAACGTGTGACTGCGGCACTACTCTCTATCGCTTTGCAATCAAAAGGATATGATGCTGTAGCAATGACTGGACGTCAAGCAGGGATTGTTACAGATGATACACACACCTACGCACGCATAGAGTCTATAGACCCTACAGCCATGCATGATGCGATAAATAAGGGTAAAATTATCATCGTAGCAGGCTTTCAAGGCATCAATAAAGACGGTTCCGTGACTACATTGGGTCGAGGGGGTTCTGACCTCTCTGCTGTAGCACTTGCAGGGGCTCTCAATGCTGACCAGTGTGAGATTTACTCTGATGTAGATGGTATTTATACCACAGACCCACGTATAGAGCCCAATGCCAAGAAGCTCGATACTATCTCTTATGATGAGATGTTGGAATTATCATCTTTGGGGGCAAAGGTATTACAAAATCGTTCGGTCGAATTGGCTAAAAAATTAAAAGTAAGATTATATGCAAAGAGTTCTTTCTCTGACAATGAGGGGACATTAATCACAGAGGAGAGTGAGAGGATGGAAGAAGTATTAGTATCAGGTGTAGTACTAGATAAAAACCAAGCAAGAGTAACTTTAAGAGGCGTTTCTGATAGACCTGGCATTGCCGCAGAGATTTTTACTAAGCTTGCT
Source organism: Sulfurovum sp. (assembly GCA_026985755.1). GTDB lineage: Bacteria > Campylobacterota > Campylobacteria > Campylobacterales > Sulfurovaceae > Sulfurovum. The sequence goes on from JALSPX010000284.1 coordinate 2,456, forward strand.
CAAGAGAATATTAATGTAGATATGATTATACAAAACATGGGGACTGATGGTTCTACTAATCTTGGATTTACAGTACCTGAAAGTGAACTAGACAATGCCAAAAAAGTGATGGAAGCCTTTGACCATGATATAGAGGGTATGGACTATGATGAGCATGTGTGTAAGGTCTCTGTTGTAGGTGTAGGTATGAAGTCTCATTCTGGTGTGGCTGCTACTGCATTTACCGTATTGGCTCAGAACAATATTAACATTCAGATGATATCTACATCCGAGATAAAAGTCTCTATGGTTATTGATGAAAAGTATGGAGAACTTGCAATCCGTACACTCCATGAAGCATACGAGTTAGATAAATAATGCAACAACTACTCAAATGGACACTTGACACCATACGTGAAGAAGAATCTTGTTTTTCTTGGATGGAAGAGTATCGTTATGAGTGGGCACCATTGGTAAAATCTGCTATTTCACAAGTCTTAGAAGGCAAAACAATATTGATTGTTACAGACGAATCACACAAGTGGTTTGGTAAATATATATTAAATGGTATTAATGATTTGGCTAAAAATAGACCCTTATTACCTTTTTATCAACTTGCGGATTGTTTTCCAAATTTACAAAATATACATCATACACAAGAATTACAACTTCTAGAGGATATGTTGGACATTTCCTATCCTAACGGCTATTGTATTTGGTATATAGGTAAGGGGGATCATCCTTATATGAAATTAGCATATAGGAATGAAGAGAATTTTTTATGGATACTTGATGAAGAGGTACAAAATGCTTTTACGTTACGCTCTTCAGATACACAGTTAGATATAAAACTTTTGCAGCTTTATAAACTTTTTGATATTACGCTTTCTGCTACATTATTTGGGGATTTAGATTTAGAATCATGAACCTAATCTCACAAGTAATTGTTACATCAAAGTTTGAAGAGACTATTGCACTTTTAGAAGCAGAGCGAACTACAGAACGGATTGTCAAAGTTTTGGAAGAAGAGAAAGCTTTTGGCGTAGATGATGCTAAAGAGGTCATTGCCAAAGCCTATATGGCGAGCGAAGAGACAACGGTGATTATCCTTGCCGCGAAAGTCTTTTCTCCTATTGTGCAAAATAAACTGCTTAAGGTGATAGAAGAACCACCTCAAAATAAAGCGTTTATACTCATTACGCAGAGCAAATCTACTATTCTTGATACGATTCGTTCACGCTTGCCTATTACAGTACTCTCTGAAGAGATAGATGAGGTAGAGCTAGGCTTAGATATCATGAAACTCTCTTTGGCGTCGGTGTATGACTTTACCCAAGAGCATAAACGCACCAATGCCAAAGATATGGCTATCATTGTAGAACATATTGCTAAAAGGGTGATGTACTCTGGCAAATATGATTTGGATGAGAAGACGCTTGCTTTGTTTTCTGATTGTTTTGTGGCTTTGGATATGGGGTCGCCTCCGCAGTTTGTGTTGAATGCGTTGCTTTTAAAGTTGTTGGCTCGCAAGAAGCGATAATATAAAAAACGATAAAATAACTTGATAATATTTGATTGAATTACCTTTTATTCAATTTGTGGCGTTGTTATTCTCCTTACTTTTCTAGAAAAAGTAAGCAAAACTAGCAAATGCGGTTCGTGAAACGAAAGTTTCTTTAGAAAAGTCGTCGTTCCTCTCAAATCGCTCTACTTACAAGGGTGTTTGGAACGACAAAGCACGCATTCGCGTGATTAATGGGAGAGATGATGTATGTATATCTATAAATTAGGAACCATTGCAGATAAGAAAATAGCACTTAAAGCATTAGGCGTTGAGTCTGGTGGGGTGGGGATTATGGCTCAGAAGATGGAGCTGATGTATTTCTTCATCAAAGACCTTAAGTGTCCTGCGGCAAATATATTGAAACAAGATGCACTAAGCATCGGAGCAGACCTTGCTGTGCCTGGTGGAGTGATACTTTGCGAAAAAGAAGTGTATGACTGTATACTCATCGGTACACGCAAACATATGGATATACTCTCTAAAAAAGAACTAGCTCAACCTTTTGGGCTAAAAGAAGTTGCCAAAGCACTTAAAATATTTATTAATATTAAAATATTTCCTACGAGAGTTATGGGAATTATTAATGCCAATGATGATAGCTTTTTTGAAGGGAGTCGCTTTCAAAAAGAAGATGCCATCGCTCAAATAAAACAGATGATAGCAAATGGTGCAGATATCATAGACATCGGTGCCGTAAGCTCACGTCCTAACGCAGATACGGTGAGTGAGCTTGTCGAGCTCGAACGCATAAAGCCTATCTGTGATGCCATAGCTTCTGAAAAACTTTATGATAATGCCATCTTTTCTATAGATAGCTATACTCCCTTGGTAGTGGAGTATGCACTTAAAAGTGGATTTAGCATTATCAACGATATCACAGGGGCTAGTAATGAAGCTATTATTAAATTGGCAGTCAAATATGATGCCAAGCTCTGCATCATGCATATGCAAGGTACACCCAAAACCATGCAAAATAACCCTAGTTATAAAGATGTGATGGTTGAGGTAAGTCAGTTTTTTGAAGAGCGTATCGCCAAGTGTGAAGCTTTGGGATTAGAGAGAAAAAATATCATTTTAGATGTGGGGATAGGTTTTGGTAAAACATTGGAGCATAACATTACCCTCATCAAAAACATGGCACACTTTGGGCTCTTTGGCTGTGAGGTGTTGGTAGGGGCTAGCCGTAAGTCGATGATAGACAAGATTATCTCTACTCCAACAGAAGAACGTTTGGCAGGGACACTGGCTATCCACCTCAAAGCAGTGGAAAATGGTGCGAGCATCGTACGCTGTCATGATGTGATGGAGCATGTGCAGGCGTTGGCAGTGGCTAAAGTGTTGACGTAATGAGATATAGAATTTTAAGTACTGTTTTATGGTTATATACTATGATGCAATCAGAAATCAATATTCAAGTTATAATTGTTTGGATAATTGCATTTTTTGCAATGTCTTATAAGTGGACATATGTATTTCCTAGTATTACATTGCTAGCAGTGCTAGGTACACATTACACTATAGACACATGGTATTATGTATGTTTGTTTTTAGCAGTAATGTCAATGTTTATTTCCATTTTTACTTTACCTTATGGTTCTGTGAATATGTCTAGTACAGAAAGTATGGATTGTGGGTACAGTAGCGGAGATATAGGTAGTTGTGATACTGGAGATGGAGGGTGTTAAATATGGGAAGAGAGAAAGAAACTAAATGACAAATAAAGAATATCTAGAAAAAGTACAACTGTTAAAACAATGGGCACACGCCTACTACGTAGACGACAATCCTATAGCCACGGATGAAGAGTATGACAAACTCTACCATGAAGTACTAGACTATGAAACAGCCAATCCTAATGAAGTGGTAGAAGACTCTCCAACTAAACGTGTAGGTGGTGTGGTACGTGATGAGTTTAGCAAGGCTACACATATCAAACGCATGTGGAGCATGGAAGATGTATTTACAACTGAAGAAGTGCAGGAGTGGCTGGATAGAGTCGAAAAGAATGTAGGGACGTGTGAGTACTTTTGTGAGCCTAAGTTTGATGGGGCGAGTATGAACTTGCTGTATGAGGGTGGAAAGTTGGTGCGCGCCATTACCCGTGGT
>JALSPX010000285.1 GCA_026985755.1 Sulfurovum sp.
TCATGAGATACCAGTGATTGCAAAAGAGAGGAGTCGTGCTAGTGTAAACTATAGATCACATCAAGATGAATTGATAGTGATTGATGCAGGACATGGCGGACATGATAGTGGTGCTGTAGGTGGAGGTAAAAAAGAGAAAGATTTGGTACTGAGTATTTCCAAAAAGGTAGCTAAAGCGTTGAAAAAACGTGGCTATCCTGTCTATTTGACTCGTGATACTGATACATTTTTGAAACTATCTCAACGTACACATATTGCGGACAAAAAGGGTTCTGTTGCATTTATCTCTATTCATGCAAACTCTGTACCTAAAAAACGACGAAATAAAGTACAAGGAATAGAGACATTCTTTTTACAAAATACGAGAGATGCGAGATCTCAACGTATTGCAGCACGTGAAAATGCTTCTGTGCTAAAGGGTGCAGGAACCAAGTTAAGTAAAAAGGTTATCCTGGACTCTGTATTAAGTGGTCCTAAAATTATAGAATCAAATAAACTGGCCATAGATGTACATCGACACATTATGTCTAATGTGAGAAGCCATTATAAATATGTCAAAGATGGTGGCGTTAGGCATGCACCATTTTATGTGCTTGTAGGTGCAAGTCGTCCTTCTATTTTGGTAGAGGTTGGTTATATTTCTCATCCGAGTGAGAGAAGAAGACTCTTTACTTTCAGGTATCAAAATCTCATTGCTAAAGGTATTGCTGAAGGTGTATCTAGCTATTTAGACAATAGAAAAAAAGAGATTGAATAAGGAATTATAATTAATGTATAGATTGATATTTTTAGTAAGCATCATATTTTTTATAGGGTGTAGCGATACAACACCAAAACCTAAAGTAGATAGATCAGACAGTCTTATTGTCATAGATGCAGGACATGGAGGACATGATACTGGTGCATCATGTGCAGGATTATGTGAAAAAGATGTGGTCCTTGAGATTGCTAAAAAAACAGCAAAAGCATTTAAAAAAATGGGATATAGAGTTCATTTGACTAGAGGAGATGATAGATTTATCAAACTTTCTGGACGTACAAAGATTGCAGATAGAAAAGATGCAAAAGTATTTATTTCTATTCATGCCAATGCTATCGCCAACAAGAAACGTTTTAATATTGTAGAAGGGATAGAAACCTACTATTTACAAAAAACAAGAGATGCAAGGTCTCAACGTATAGCAGTCAAAGAAAATGCTGCTGTATTACAAGGTACAGATGGTCTAAGTAAACATGTAATTATCGATTCTGTACTCACTGGTCCTAAGATTATAGAATCAAATAAATTGGCGATAGATGTACAAAATAATATTATGAAATCGGTACGAAAGGCCTACCCTCATGCAAAAAATGGTAGAGCAAAACCAGCACCATTTTATGTGCTTGTAGGTGCGAGTCGACCTTCTATACTTGTTGAAGTAGGTTATATGACAAACGATAAAGAAAGAGCCAAACTTTTTACTCCTGATTACCAAGAACGCATTGCCAAAGGTATAGTAGCAGGTACAACAAGATATATTGATAATAGAAAAAGAGAGCTTGGGTTTTGAAAGTTAGAACAAAGCTCTAACTTTCATCATTATTTATAGTTTTTAATTGCTTTATCAAGGATTGCAGTTGCTGCTGTCTTGTCTTTGAATCCTGCTACTTTTACCCATTTGTTAGGCTCTAGCATTTTGTATGTTTCAAAGAAGTTTTTGATACGATTAAGCGTATGCTCTGGTACATCACCAAGGTCATTGATATTTGCATACGTTGGGTCAATCTTTACTGTTGGTACTGCGATGAGTTTTTCATCGCCACCTGACTCATCTTCTGTCATCAGCACACCTACAAGTCTACACTTTATGTAAGAACCTGCTTGAAGTGGGTAATCACAAAGTACAAGAATATCTGCTGGATCACCATCATCTGAAAGTGTATTGGCTACAAAACCATAGTTTGCTGGGTAGTGCATAGAAGAGTAAAGTACTCTGTCTACTTCTACTGCACCTGAGTCTTTGTCTATCTCATATTTTATCATTGAATTTAGTGGTACTTCAATAATCGCTTTGACTGCATCTGGGTTTTCACCGTGACCAATTTTAGTAATATCCATAAGGTTATCTCCATTGAGGTTAAATTTTGAAGAGTTTAGCATAAAAATCATAAAGTATACATCAAAATGTGCTAATATATTGAGTAAAAATATTTAACCCAAATTATGCAATAGCATTGCCAAAATTAGCGATAGTGCTTGTGCCGTGGGTGTTTGCAAAGAATTTGAGGTTAACCCAAAGGTTAATCGATGATTATTTGTAAATGCCCACGGTGCAATGACTTTTGCTAGTTTGGTGATTTCTATTGCATATTTTGGGTTTAAGGAAACAATGATATGAAAAAGATAATAATGGCATTATTAATCACAGGCACCAGTGCTATGGCAATAGAGCTGGATAAACTCCCACCAAAAGTAACCATTTCAGGAAAAGATGGTGGGAAATTAGATGGTACATCTTGGTCATCCTCTATGCTCAAAGGTAAAATATATACTATTTTTTATGTAGACCCTGATAAAAAAGATCTTAACAATGCATTAGCCAATGCGCTCAAAGCAAAAAACTATGATAGAAAAAAAGCAGACTCTATCGCTATTATCAATTTGGCTGCGACATGGCTACCTAATGCCATATTAGAACCTATATTAAAGAAAAAACAAAAGCAGTTTCCAAATACACTCTACGTCAAAGATAAAAATAAAGTGTTGGTGAAAAAGTGGCATTTAGCTGATGATAATTCTGATATTTTAATTTTTGACAAAAGAGGAAAGTTAATGTATAAAAAATTTGGAAAAGTTTCAGCATCAGAGATAAAAGAGGTGATTGAACTGATTGATAAAAATCTATAAATTCAAGTAAAGTTTACACTTTTTGACATTTTTTATGATAGTATATTGAATTATATTATTTCATATTAAAAATGAAAACAAAAGGATAAAGATGAGTAGAGGATTAAAATTTTTACTATTGGTTATATTGACTGTCATATTTTCAGGATGTGATGAATTGAAAGAGTTTTTGGGGCAAAATAATACTGCAACACAAACACGTATTGAAACGAATGTAACAAATAATGATATTAGAGAAAATGATATTCGATTAAAACCTGAGGATAATATCACAATTGATAATGGTGAAAAACCTGATGAATCTCAAAAAACCATACGTGTTGCATGTGTAGGTGACAGTATTACATTGGGTGTAGGTATACCTTCTTCAACAGATACTTATCCGGCACAATTATCTAAATTTGTTGGGAAAGGATGGGAGGTGCGGAATTTTGGTGTAAAATCTACTACTTTATTAAAATCTGGAAGTTCTCCCTATTGGGCAACAAATGCATATAAAAATTCAAAAAATTATAATCCAGATATTGTGATTATTTTACTTGGTACCAATGATGCAAAGCATGGTAATTGGGCGAATAAGCAACACTTTATAACAGATTATGGTGCATTGATAGAGAGTTACAAGAGTCTGTCGTCCCAACCATTAGTGTATATTTGTTATCCTCCAACAGTCAAAAAAGGAAAATACGGTATAAGTAATGGACGTATTCTTCATGAGATAATACCCAGAATCAAACAGGTGGCATCCATACATTCAGTGGAAGCAGTAGATTTATACCAAGCTTTTGATAATCAAAATGGATTATTGGGAGATGATGTACATCCAAACGTCAAAGGTGCAGGAGTGATAGCCAATACTGTATACAAAACAATATATTAACCCATGAAAAGTTTGAAAAATTGCCATCCAATAGATACAAGAAATAATTACCCCAAATTACAAGAGAGCTGATACTCAACCATTTTATGAAAAGGAGACAAAAAGTTTTTTAAATTTTCTGTCTCTATTTCTTCGATGCTATGCTGTGTTAAGCGTTCTAATACACACAGCGTACTCTCCATGGTACTTAGACAATATTGTTGGGGCTGTTCCTTAAAGATAAAAGCCGAGCTTTTTGTATGTGTAAAACTCACTTTTGCTAATGCATCTAGATTGGGACTTGCTCTTAGCATAGCCCTAGAACAAGGCCATGTAGCGTCTATCAAAAAAAGTACAATCTCTTTTCCCCTCTTTTCCAGCGTATCTCTATTTAGATTAATACTCGTATCTGAGGGGTAGAGTACATAGCAAGTATAGTTTTCTAGTAGGTGATTGATTTTTTTATGTTGACGAAAGTCTATTCCCACATATAGTTCAGAATTTTCTAAAGAGAGATGTGTAAAGTGCCCTGTACCATTTTTGGTTTTTCTAAATTCTTTGGGGTGCATGAGTATGACAAATTTTGTCTCTGTTTTAATGGGTGAGATGTATTGGCACATACAGGAACTCTGTGGTCTATAGCATTGATAGCAGGTGCTTCTAGAAGCTGACATGAACGCTTAGGCTTTATCTTCTAGTGTATAGCTGATATTTTCTGTTTTAAGTAATGATAGATATCTATCAAAGACATTTTGTGCTAATGCTTTATCTACTGAGGCGACAGAGAGGCTCACAGACCACCCTGCATCTAAGCGTTTTGGCAAAGAAGAGACCTCTACAGTGTTGGGTGTTTGCTCCATGAGCTCTATAAAAATACTCTCTTTGCATTCTGCTGTGAGGGTATATCTAAACGTCTCTCTCTTTTCTGGTACTAGCTTATTTAGTATCTCTATCACCATTGGGTGGCTCATCTCAGGAAAGCCAGGCATAAAAAAGTAACGCTCATCTAGGCTAAAGGCTGGCATTTTGTTCACCGGATTATCGAGTAATGCTGCCCCTTTTGGAAGCTCTGCCATCTTGATAGGGTGAGGGTAGGCATCAGAACCCAACTTCTCTTCTATGATACGTTTCGCCTCTTTATGCACTACAAACTCCCCAGCCCGCAAGGCAATAGCCGCACATTTACGTGTATGGTCATCAGGTGTAGAGCCTATACCTCCAAAGCTAAAGAGTACAGGGTTAGGCTGAGAGGCTATAAACTTGATAGTTTGTATAATGAGAGCAGGGTCATCTTCTACAATGAACGAACCTGTAAGCTTATGCCCCTTCTCGGCAAGTGCCTTGGTGACGAACTCAAAGTGTGCATCTGTTCGACGACGGTTGAGTATTTCAGTGCCTATGATGAGGGTGAAGAAGTTGGGGTATTTAGTGTTGTTTTGCATATCTTTTCCATGTTTTTTTATGTAATGATGTTTGTGTGATGTTTCTATCTTTCCAGAGGGTTTTAGACTTGTATATAGAAATGCGTAAAATTTTTTTCAATGTTTGTTCCTTAAAATGAATCAAATATAGCATAAATGGAGTTAAATATAGAAATTTTAAATTTTGGATTTAAAAAAAATTTAAGAAAAAATTCAAGAGAGAGAGAGTACCTTTTTTGTTATAATAAAACTTATATTAACTTTTTAAGAAGGATGCAAATGCAAAAATTAAAGAAAATATGTATAAGCACCACAGTATTAGCTTTAACAGCATGTGGTGGAGGTAGTGGAGGTACTACCTCTAGTAATGCACAAGCCCCTAAAAAAACAGGACAAACCACAAGCTACTACGCCAAAGATGATGGAGACTACCAAAAAGGTGTCACGCCTAACTATACACGAGATAATACATCAGAGGTAGTGACAGACCATATTACAGGGCTACAGTGGCAAGACAATATAGAATCCAAAACTATCACAAAAAATTGGGTAAATGCACAAACCTATTGTAGTAGCTTAAGTTTAGATGGAGGTGGATGGAGATTGCCAAGCAGAAAGGAGCTTGTCGGATTAAGTGATTATGGACGAATTAATCCAAGTATAAATCCTATATTTATTAACATTCAATCTGATGACTATTGGTCATCTACGACTTATGCTGGTGATAGTAATATGGCTTGGAGCATACGCTTTGAGAAAGGTTATGAGGTCTTTGGCTATAAGACTCCTAATTATCATGTGCGGTGTGTTAGAGAGAGATAGTATAGTGAAAGACATGCTTTAAAGATTAAAAGTTATGTTGTTTACATTGAGGATTATAAAATTTTTATAAATTAAAAACATAGGAGTATAGGATGAAAAAAATTCTTTTGATTA
>JALSPX010000286.1 GCA_026985755.1 Sulfurovum sp.
TCCATCTTCTGTGATAATGCTTTTAATCCCAGCCACAAATGCCTCTTCATGACTCACATCAAACCCAATCACCTCCGCTTTACCACCTGCTGCTTCAATATCAGCTTTCACAGCCGTAGCCTCTGCCTCACCAGAACGAAAATTTATCCAAACCTTGAGACCCTGCGATGCTAACCCTTTAGCTATCTGGGCACCTATACCTCTACTTGCACCCGTCACGAGTACATTTGTTCCTGTAAATTTCATATAAAAACCCTTTAAAATATTTGAAGTATTGTAACATAAAGGCATTTAACCCCGCACAAAGTGCATTCCATTAATCACGCAAAGCGTGTCTTTGTCGTGGCGAACGCCCTTGAAAGCAACGCGATTCGAGAGCTACGACGCTTTTTTTGTTTCGTTTTTTTCTAAAAAAAATGAAAGAACACAACGCCACAATTTAAACGATTGAGGATATAACAGTGATAAAAACATTACCCTTTAACACGTAAACAATTTATTTTTAATATCTTCAAAAATTTTATAATCTTCTGGACTGATGGTATCAGAGTAGATTACATGATTGAGCTGTTCCAAAATATGTAATTTAGAAAGTTTATCGTCACATAAAGCTTGATTAATCACAGATACATGTGCATCTAAATCATACTCTTTGTCCAGTACTTCGTACAAAAAAGATTTTGCTTCTTCAGGATCACAGTCAAAATTTTGTCCCATGATATCACAAAAAAGAGGCGCTTCTTTTTCCACATCACGTTTATCTACTTTTATAATATGTGCCAGTAAGGTACCTACAGATTCTTTAATTTTTTGCTGCATACGCTATGCTCCTTTAAACCCAAACTATGCAATAGGATTGCCAAAATTTGGGTTAAAAATTTTTATACTCCTATCATACAAAGAAAATACTATTAAGTCAAATTCCTAGATTCATATTATCCACAATTCATACAAATAAAATGATAATGTCGCTAAAATATCTGTTCTTACTTACCAACAAGGGGAGAGACATCATCTTAAATGCAAATAATCACATGACCATTATTATTCCTGTCTATAATGAAATAGAGAGCCTTGAAAGATTAATAAAGGTATTAAAAGCGTATCTTCATCAATCCAAAAATAAAAGTAAGGTACTTTTTATAGATGATGGTTCATCTGATGGCAGTATCACAAAAATAAAAACTGTTTGTAGTCATGATCCTCTTTTTACGTATATAAAATTTAAAAAAAATCAAGGATTAAGCAGTGCAATAAAAGCTGGCATTGACCATTGTGATACACCTTTACTTGGATATATGGATGCAGATTTACAGACGACTCCTTTTGATTTTGACACACTGCTTGAAGATATAGCCTTGTACGATGCTGTCATTGGCTACCGTGCAAAACGAAAAGATACATTGAGTAAAAAAATACAATCAAAATTTGCAAACAAAATTAGACGATCTCTTATCGATGATGGCATTATAGATACCGGTTGCCCCCTAAAGGTGATAAAAACCGATATAGCAAAACGCCTACCTTTTTTTGATGGTATGCATAGATTTATACCTGCACTCATCCTGCTTGAACATGGGAAAATAAAACAGATTGAAGTACAACATTTTGAGAGAGAAGAGGGAGAATCAAAATTTAATATATTCAATCGTTCAATTCGTCCTTTGCAAGATCTCTTTGCTTACAGATGGATGAAAAACAGATATATACATTATGAGATAGAAGAGCATAATCTTCATGAGAACAGATGAACCATTACAATAGTTTAATTTATTTTGTAGGATTTCTGGCACAAATACTATTTTCTGCACGCCTGCTTGTACAATGGATCTCATCTGAAAAAGTCAAAAAAGTATTAACCCCTCAACTTTTTTGGGAACTAAGCATTGTGGCATCTGTACTCATGTTTATCTACGGATGGCTCAGAGATGATTTTGCCATTATGTTAGGTCAAACAATCACATATTTTATCTACATAAGAAATATGCAACTCCAAAACCAATGGGGTAAACTTCCTATTTTGATACGATATATTTTGATTTTCCTCCCCTTTGCTTTCATATATTATGGGTTCAACAATGGAGAAACAGATATGCTTCATCTCTTTGCCAATAAAGACATTCCTCTTGTTTTACTGCTTTGGGGAAGTTTTGCACAGGTCATTTTTACCTTTCGATTTATCTATCAATGGATATATTCAGAGAAGATAAAGCATTCACATTTACCTAGAGGATTTTGGATTTTAAGTCTTGTAGGGTCATCCATGATATTGGTGTATGCCATCATGAGAGAGGATCCCGTTTTGTTTATAGGTCAACTCTTTGGTTTTATGATATATATCCGCAATCTTATCTTAGGAAAACGTTCAAAAAAGGATACCCCATGAGAGAACATAGAAATATTTTTATCCTCCTGCTTCTTAGCACTTTTGCCTTACTTGTCACAGTGGGTAGTTATGGTGTTATCGAGACAAGTGATGCCCGATATGCTGAGATTGCCAGAGAGATGTTTGTCTCACAAGATTGGCTTCATCCAAACCTATTGGATGTGCACCATTATCACAAGCCACCTATCACCTACCAAATCACTGCATTGGGTTATAAACTTTTTGGCATAAACACTTTTGGTGCTCGGTTTTTTTTGCAAATATCCATACTACTTCAAATCGTATTGGTTTATCTTTTAACACTTCAGTTTACACAAACAAAGCAAACGGCTCTATGGAGTGCAACAATCTATTTTACTTTTCCTCTCGTACTTATTGCCTCTCGTAACCTCACTACGGATTCATTTTTAACACTTTTTGTTCTTCTATCTATTTATGCTTGGGTACGTTATAGAAAAGAGGGGAGATTTGGATGGATGTATCTATTTACGATCGCTTTAGGACTTGGTTTTCTTACGAAAGGACCTGTGGTATTTTTGGCACCATTTATCTTTGCCTTACTCTATAATCGTAGTGAAGTATCCAAGAGAGCGTGGAATCTTCACCATTTTTTAGCATGGACACTCTTTTTCCTCATCGCGTCATCTTGGTTTATCTATCTTGCTTTAGACAATCCTGCTTTTTTAGACTATTTTATAGGCAAACAGACTATAGATAGGTTTTCAAATAATGTCTTTCACCGTAGTGAACCATTTTGGTATTTCATTGCGCTCGCACCACTGCTTGGTATGCCTTGGCTTTTGGCACTACCTTGGATGGTAAAAAAAAGTATCATGCCCAATATCAAAACGATTTTAACGACTAAAGATATCAAGGTCACCCTCTTACTCTCTGTACTCATACCTCTACTTTTTTTCTCAGCTTCAACCTCAAAAAGAGTACTTTACATCCTACCACTCTACCCACTGCTTGCAGTAAGTATCGCCTTGCTTTTAGAAAAACTACCAAAGCAAAACATCAAAAACCTACTCAAGGGTATGACTCTCTATGCTCTTTTTATATTTGTATCTTTAGGTCTTGCACCTTGGATAGATATGAAAATAGATTTTCCTACATATCTCACGCCACTATCACTGATTTTAATAGCTATGACACTTTGGTTGACATTCAAAAGTACTATGGAGGATAAAGATAAAACTGTTCTTATCACTTTTATGACAGCTGTCTATTTTCTTTTGTCTGCAACTGCACTTTTTTCATACAGTATTAAGAGCTTCAAAATAGCCACTCCAGTTGTCAATTGGCTAAAAAAAGAGAACCTAGACAAGAAAGAGATACTTGTATACAACAAAAGACTACCCTCTTTGGCTTTTGAACTGAACAAATCGATTATTTCACTCTATGCTGGAAATCGCTCACTCAATAGAGAAGTACAATTTGAAAAAGAGAGTACCTATAAACGATTTCTCTATAATATACAAGAAAGCAAAGAGATAGAAAGACTAAAACGTACCCTTAACCATAAAGATTCCGTACTTATACTCTATAAGCAAAGTATCCCTAAAGAACAACGTTGGCTTATAAATCACTATACACACACAAAAGAGATATCAAAATGGAAAATATATTACTAAAAAGATAACAGACAGGCAAAATTACCACACCAATTCACTATGATTTTAGCTGTCTCATTCTTATCACTTTCTCAATAAGATTTGATTTTTTAGAAATTTTCAAAAAATCTTGATCTCTAGAAATTTTTTTATCTGTAGGTAACATCACCAACACTTTACCTGGATATTTCAAATCATCACGCTGATAAAACATCTCTTTAACCCAAATTATGCAATAGCATTGCCAAAATTAGCGATAGTGCTTGTGCCGTGGGTATTTGCAAAGAATTTGCACCCCAAGGGCATTTCCGTTGGGCAGGTTAACCCAAAGGTTAATCGATGATTATTTGTAAATGCCCACACTGTAATGACTTTTGCTAGTTTGGTGATTTCTATTGCATATTTTGGGTTTAATACAAAAAACCAAATAACCATAATGGAATTTTATTCCCAAAGCCTATTTCAATATCATCAGCAACGATAAAAGAGTGGGGCAAATCTTTGATTTGGTTAAATTTTTTATTTTTACCACCTATCTCAAAAATATATTTCTCATCCACTAAAAAGTCTCCTTTTTTCGGGATTTCTATTTTATATTCAAAAATCATAGATTTAAAATATGCTTCCCTAACAGTACCTATGTTTGGCGTATCACAATAGGCATAATGCAAATTGGTATTATTAAAATATATTTTATCTGGTTTTACAAAGATCGTATCTCCTTTTGTTTTTGGGCGAATGAGTGTGATTATTTTTGCTTTATGCAAATACGCTAAATATCTGTACAGCGTTCTATAATCTTGACCCATATTCATTTTACTTAGTAGCTCATTGATGTTTGGCGTATAGGGAACACTCTGGCAAAGAATTAATAAGAGTTTTTTAATATTTTTAATATTTTGGTACTCAATATTGAAAATGGAGGGTATATCTACTTCTAACACGGTGTTGATAGTCTCATTCAGTTTTATTTGATAGTTTGCATATCTATCAAAATAAAATGGATAATAGCCAAATTGTAGATACTCTTGAAATATTTTTGCGGTATAGTATTGTGATAAATCATAAGCGATATCAATATGATTTGTTAGAATATCTTCTAGCGAATAGCTCTCTATCTGTACTTCATGTTTTAATTCTAAAAACTCTCTAAAGCTCAAGCCCTCTATCTCATACACTACGACTCTTCTACTTAAGTCTGCTTTTGAATTATCAATATTTAAAGCACTACTCCCACTAAAAACAACTTCTAACTCTAAAAAATCATATATCTTTTTCAGTTCATTTTCAAAACCTGTAAATTTGTGTATCTCATCTATGATGAGCAGTTCTCCCCCTTCGTTCTCAAACACTTTCGCTATCTCAAACAAAGAGTCTATTTTAATTGAATCAGCACTGATATATAATTTCTTAGACATAGATAGAGGATTTTCTTTGAGATATTGCAATAAAAATGTTGTTTTCCCAGCACCTCTTGCACCTATGATGCCCGTCAATCTATCGAAATTGATTTTATAAAAAAAGTATCTTTTGTATTTTGTTTTTATTTTTTTAAGTAAAAGTTTTTGGAGTTCTCTGATTTCATCAAGCATAATATCCCTTGTAAAATTGATATGTATATCAAAAAAAGTATATCATAATTTGATATGTATATCAAATTATTTAGGATTTAACCCAAATTATGCATGCTTATTCGTTAAATCAACGCCTCATCCATCTCTTCAGGAATCTCAAGCCCCATGAGTTTAAGTACCGTAGGTGCTATGTTATTAAGTCCACACCTCTCTTTGAGTTTACTCACACCCTCTGCAAGTACAAAACACCATACTTCACCTACGGTGTGATTGGTAAGTATATTTCCCTCGCTGTCTTTCATCTCTTCACAGTTCCCATGGTCTGAAGTGAGTACAATATTGTATCCATCCTCTTTTGCTTTTTCTATAATCTTGCCTAGTTCAGTATCGACAGCGTTTACTGCTTCGCAGGCTGCTTCATAATTACCTGTATGCCCCACCATGTCACCATTGGCAAAGTTAACCACA
>JALSPX010000287.1 GCA_026985755.1 Sulfurovum sp.
TAAAGCGTATGGCGCTTTAAAGCTTTCTCCAAATCTTCTGGAGTATCGATACCAAAACTCTCTGTCTTCACCTCTACCATGGCAACTTCATAGCCGTGATAGAGTGCTCTGAGTTGTTCTAATTTTTCTATCTCTTCCAATGGTGCAGGGCTAAGCATGCAGAATTTACGTAATGATTGCATAGTAAATCCATAAATACCCAGATGTCCTTTGTAGCTGTCAAAATGGTGGTCTCTAGGGTAGGGGATTTTTGCACGTGAAAAATAGAGTGCTATATTGTTAGTATCTGTCACTACCTTAACAATATTTGGGTCATCTGCTTCGGGATTGCTGATAGTCTTATAACAAGAGTTCATCATAATATGTTGATTGTTTGTATTTTTTTGGGTCAAATTATAAATACTTTGTACAACTTCTGTTTCGATGAAAGGTTCATCACCTTGTACATTAATGATAATATCATCTTCAGCGAGATTTAGTTTTCGTGCCGCTTCATAAATACGATCTGTACCACTTTGATGTTTGTCTGAAGTGAGTATTGCTTGTATACCATGTTTCTTGGCTATTTCTCTTACTTCTTGTGCATCTGTAGCAATGACCACATCATCTATGCTCTCAACAGCTTTTGCTGTACGTACAACCATAGGCATACCACCAATGTCTGCCAAAACTTTATTGGGAAAACGAGAGGAACCGATACGTGCGGGAATAATAATCATGAATACCCTTTAGTTATTAACTCTATTTATGTATGATTTTACACTCTCTATGCTAAAATACAAGACTTTAAAGGATGTGTATGAGTTCTAAGCAGGCGTTGTTACTTTTAAATATGGGTGGTCCCAATACTATTGAAGAGGTAGAACTTTTTTTACGTAATATGTTTGCTGATAAAAATATCTTGAATATGAACCCATATAAGCGTAAACTTGTCTCTGCGATTATCATCAATGCACGTTTAGAAGAAGTCAAAGAAAACTATACATTATTGGGTGGGAAGTCTCCTCTGCCAGAGCTTACCAATGCACTCATTTCAAAACTTGATCAGAGATTAGAAATGCCTATCTACGCTGTGATGCGTTATGTGCCACCTTTCGCAGATACTACACTTGAAAAATGTAAAGAAGAGGGGATTGAAGAGCTTATTTTATTTCCAATGTATCCACAATACTCAACAACCACTACACTCTCCTCTATAGAAGATATAGAGCAAAGGTGTGCTTTTTTAGGATATAGCCCTAAGATTACAGTGATTGAACCTTATTATGATGATTATGACTATATAGCTGCCTCATGTGAGAAGATTTTGGAGGCGATGGAGGGTAAAGATACAGAAGAGTATGATTTACTACTCTCAGCACATGGTTTGCCTATGAGTATCATTCAAGCGGGCGACCCTTATCAAAATCAAGTTGAAGCCAATGCTTCTGCTATCAAAATGTATCTGCATGAGCGTGGTATAAAATTTCACAATATTAAGTTGGTTTATCAATCCAAAGTAGGGAATGATGATTGGCTAGAACCAAATTTGCTGGATGTATTGCGTAATCCTACACACCGTAAGGTACTTATTTTTCCTATAGCCTTTACGATAGACAACTCGGAAACGGTGTTTGAATTAGATATTGAACATAGAGAGATAGCCCAAAAAATTAAATACGATGATTACCTTGTGGCTTCATGTATGAATGATTCTGATACATTTGTAGACTTTATCGTTAAGAAAGTTAAAGATGTATAGCTATCAGAAAGAGTTTAGAATCCTGTTTTGGTTGGCACTATTCACCTCCTATATTTTTGCAGTACTCCCTAATACTCTCGCACCACATGTACCACAAGTCAGTGACAAAGTACATCATATTTTTGCATTTATAGTGTTAGGCATATTGCTTAGATTTTCATATCGTATATCATATTGGTATGCACTATTCATTTTGTTTGGGTACGGAGTTATGATAGAGTTGTCACAATACTTTTTGCCTACACGCTCAGCAGATTATCAAGATGTTATGGCTGACCTTGTAGGGAGTTTTATAGGCTTGAAGCTTTATAAATATGTCCGTAAAGTTATCTAACATGAATCATAGAAACTTCTTTGGCATGGAAAAAGTAGTTTGGGAATTAATAGGTTGTGTAGACAATATAGAAAAGTTTAAAACTATGAAGGGTCGATAATATCGACCACCACATCCAAAGATATACTATTAATTATAGTGCGTCTTCGTTCTCTTCATCTGTTCTAATTCTAAGAACTGAATCGATAGTACTAACAAATATTTTACCATCACCAATTTTACCTGTTTTACCAGCAGATGCGATAGCTTCTACAGCTTTTTGGGCATATTCATCATTACTTACGACAATCTCTATTTTGATTTTAGGTATAAATTCAACCACATACTCAGCACCTCTGTAAAGCTCAGAGTGACCTTGTTGTCTACCATATCCTTTTACTTCAGATACTGTCATACCTTCAATTCCAGCTTCTACTAGAGCATCTTTGACATCTTCTAGTTTAAAAGGTTTTATAATTGCTTCAATTTTTTTCATTTTTTTTCCTTAATTCTTATTTATGTGCAAACTTAGTCATTTACAACTTTTTCACCATGAATAGTCTCATCAAGACCAGCATATTCTGTTTCATCATCCACTCTTGCTCCACCAGTAATAGCTGAAGCAATAAAGTAAACAATAGCTGTTCCAATAAGCGTCCAGGCTCCAACGATAGCAACAGACTCAAGTTGAACCATGAATTGTCCCATAACATCAGCATCTTTACCTGCTGTTAATGAAGTTTTAAGAGGACCATCCCATAAAAGTTTTGTATCATGTACAGCTAAAAAGGCAGTGGCAAGTGCACCCCATAATCCAGCTAAAAAGTGAATACCAAATGCATCAAGAGAATCATCATAACCCAATTTTTTCTTGAGTGTGACCACACCAAAAAATGCAATGATTGCACCAACAATTCCTATAATAAAGGCACCTCCAACAGATACAAATCCAGCAGCTGGAGTAATAGCTACAAGACCAGCAATGATACCTGAAGCAATGCCTAGTAGGGTAGGTTTTTTAAAGATTATCCATTCCAATAGCATCCACGTCATACCAGCAACAGCGGTTGCTATAGTTGTAGTCAGGACAGCTAGACCTGCAATAGCATTTGCACCAAATGCAGAACCACCATTAAATCCATACCAACCGAACCACAGTAAAGATGCACCTACTGCCGTAAGAAGGATACTATAAGGTTTCATAGCTTGTTTAGGATAGCCCGCTCTTTTACCTACCAAGATAGCCAGCACAAGACCAGCCAAACCACCATTCATATGTACAACAGTACCACCAGCAAAGTCAAGTGCTCCAGCATCAAAAAGATAAGCACCATCTCCACCCCATACCATGTGTGTAATAGGTGCGTAAACGAAAAGTCCCCAAAGGATAACTATAACTATCCATGTAGAAAATTTCATACGACCAATCACTGAACCAGAAGCAATAGCTACTGTAATTGCAGCAAATGTACCTTGGAATGCTATAAATACATACATTGGATATGTACCAGATAAATCAGTCCATTTAATACCATTTAACATGACATTACCAAATCCACCAAATACATTTTGCAGTGCTGCACTTTCATTGCTACCAAATGCAATCGAGTATCCTGCTACAATCCATACAACAAATGCAACGACAAATGCACCCATTACCATAGCGTAAGTATTAAGTACATTTTTAGAACGTGTCATACCTCCATAAAATAGAGCCAATCCTGCTGGTGTCATCAATAGTACAAATGCAGTGGATACCATCATCCATGCTGTGTCTCCTGTGTTCAATTTGTCTTCTGCGAAAGCAAAGATAGGCAAGAACAGTGCCATAAGAGCTGAAAGTTTTAATTTCATGCGAGTTCCTTTATGTGATTTTTATCAATCACATCATAACATGTATTCTAATTTGAAAGAGAGAGGTATATGATTAATTTTTAATCATATACCTCTCTCTTTACTGAATAAGTGGAATTTCCAAACCTATTGAATATTCTTTTAGAATACATTTGATTTGGCTTTTCTCTGAAAGTGCTTTTATTTCAATATCTGAATCAGTATATCGTCCATTGGCATGTATAGTAAGCTGTGCAATCGCTTCTTTTTTATGATTAATAAATAGATGCTCACCAATAAGAAGTTTAAGGGAAATATGAATTGAATCTGAAGCTTTAAAAGCATTGAGTGATTTACGTAAAAGTTTGGAAAAATTATTTTGATCTATTTTAAAAGAAGGTAAGTCATGATCAGCCAATAATGTTAAAGTATTATTATTTTTTGTTTTAAATAGTGCTATATTTGCTTCTAGTAATAGATTGATATCAGTATCTATTAGTCTGTCTGTCTCTATGGTTCGTGGTGATGTCGCACGTGGCATATGGTAAAGTCGAAGTGAAATCTCTTCTTCATTTTCATACCCCACTGTGATAGCATGAAATACAAAAGCATCATAACTAAGCGTCAAAGAGTTCGTCTTGTATCCAAAATATTTTGGTGCGTAAGAGACAGCAATATCAAAGAGTTCTTTTTGAGAAACATATCCAAAAAGTATTTCTGCAGCTTGATTTAAGTAGAGGATTTTACCTTTATGACTAAAGAGAATAACAGGGCTATTGTCCCATTCTACTAAAGATTCAAAGTTAATTGATGTGGTGTTCATGAATTTTTTTCCTTAAAGTATTTCTATTGATACCTAAGATTTGTGAGAGTTTTAATTGAGAACCAAATTTTTTTAGACCCACACGTATTAATGGTCTCTCATAAAGGTGTAAATATTTTCGATATTCATTGTTCCCATCAAGATGTTTGTCAAAATATTGATAAAGTGTATTTTCTATCTCTTTCTCTTTCATGGTTTGTTGCACTAAAGAGAAGTAGATAGATCTTTTCATACTTTTTGTATTTTGACTTAGATCGACATATATGGATTCTTTATCTATATTTTCGTATGTAAGCATGAGTGTTTTGCAAGCTTTTTTTATAAATAAATCTTTAAGTACATTGAGGTCATTAGGACGCTCTATAAGCTTAGGCATAGTATAAATAAATGCAAATAGATTATCAATGAGATCAGCATTTGCAATATAATCCGCAGTAGCAATAATACGTTTATTGTTAAAATTTAAATGTTCAATATTACTTAGTTTCTCAAAGTTGGTAATAATAAGTTCGTCATAGGTTTCTAATGCTACTTCAACCTTTTTTTGATCTTCTCCCGAAACATGAGGGGTATTGGGAAAAAGATAGTGAACAAGTGCTTTTTTACCTGTATAGGCTTCTCCTATAAGAATAGAAGATACAAATAGTGTTTTAGTAAGGTTAAAACTTTTGATAATATATTGTACTTTATCACTGCTGGTTAAAAATGATTCCATTTTTACTCTTTATAGTATATTTATGTGTTTAAAATTTAATCATAATATAATATAGTTTAGCTACAGATTAAATATGTTAGAATACATTAAAATGATTTTAAAAGGGGCTCTATCAAAGCGTCATTTCAAAAATTCTATTACCATTTTTCTTATCTCTCTTTAGAGCAAGCAGTTGAATATTTTTCTATTTTAGGGGGGATTGATAAAGATATAGAATTAAATTATTTTGATAATGTCTTCTCTATGGTGGAATCAAACTTTGTAGAGCATTTTACAAAGTTTCAAACACTTGTAACTCCTTCTTATTTACTTGAATCCCCTTATCGAGAACTACTTTTTGCCATTGCTCATGGTGATGGGAAACTCTATTCTGTATTGCGAAAAGCAAAACTCTCTGAGGCTACAGGGGAGAAAATAGTAGATGAGTTAGTCTCTTTAGATATTTTGAAAGTTGAAACTTCAAGAGAAGCACCATTACGTGTGCACCCTAAACATAAATTGCCTCGCGACCAGCGATCTTACCGTATACAAGATAAACTTCGTTTTGTACAGCCATTTATGCGTTTTTGGTTCGGCTTTGTCGACTATTATAGTGATGAATTAGCTTTAGGACAAGGGGAGAAGTTTTTAGAAAATTTCGAAAAACATTATGAACGCTTACGCTCTTTGGTCTATGAGCAACTCTCTAATGACTTGTTCTTGCATTATTATGAAGGCAAAGAGAAGATACTCTCTTCAGGTTCATACTGGAATATCTATAGTGAGTTTGATATATTGGCAGTGACCAAAAGCAAAAAAATCATACTCGGTGAGTGCAAATACAAAGACCGCACTGTCTGCAAAAATGAACTCACCAAACTCAAACAAAAAGCAGCCGAATCTGGCATAAAAGTAGACACCTATGCACTCTTTTCAAAATCTGGCTTTTCTAAAGAGTTACTAGGCATGCAAAATGAAAAACTATTACTCTTTGACTTAAATGATTTGAAGGTATTGCTGTAGGGTGTAGTCGGGGGACTACACCCTACGGGTTTATGATGTTTTGACTTTCTCTTCTACCAACACTTCTTCCTCATACACCTTTACACCCTCTAAATATCCAGCGACTTCAGGTACTTCGTACTCGATACCTTCAGGTACAGCCTCAGAGTGTAGTTGTACGGCACACTGTTTGTAGTTGGGTTCGAAAGATTTGGGGTCAAACTCCGCCAGAGTGATGTTATTGATGAGCTGTTCGTTAAAGTGGAAGGGAACAAAAACATTGCCTTCACGTACGGTTTCACTCACTTTGACTATCACATCTTCTACACGTCCACGTGTCCCAGAAAGAGCGATTCTATCGCCACTTTTTACTTGGAGTTTGAGGGCATCTTTGGGGCTGATGTCTACCCATGCTTCAGGGGCTAGGGCATCGAGTATGCCTATAGTACCCGTTTTAGTGCGGGTATGGAACTGCTCTATAGTACGTCCTGTGTTGAGTATGAGCGGTAGCCCCTCGCATGCCATCTCGCTCAGCGGTTTCCACTCTACAGGGAGTAAAGAGGCTTTACCGTCGCTTGTTCTGCATGGCATGTCAGGAGAGTAGAGACGCTTGGTTCCCTCTGGTGCCTCTGCATTGCACGGCCACTGTATGCCTCCGAGTTGTTCTATCTTTTCATAGGACATTTCAGAGTAGTCACAGAGTTGTCCTTGGCTCACACGTTTGATCTCTTCGAAAACATCACGAGGTGTTTTGAGATCTTTAAAGAGTAGCGCATGCTTATCGTCAAAATACTCTGAAAACTCTAGTACGATGTCCAAATCTGCTTTAGAATCACCCAAAGGCTCTACAGCCTTTTTGGCATAGTTACAACGACGCTCCGAGTTGGTGTAACATCCCTCTTTTTCCGACCATGTAGCCGCGGCAAAGACTACATCGGCTATCTGGGCAGTGTCCGACATAAAGGCGTCTTGCACCACGAGAATATCTAGTTTTTTCAGGGCTTCTCTTAATGCATTTTGGTCAGGATAACTTACTAGAGGATTGGTAGCCACGACCCAAAGGGCTTTTATCTCCCCACGGTTGATTGCATCGATAATCTGAGGGTAGGCATACCCACGCTTGTTTGGTACCAAGTCTACAGGTACATTGACGATATCTGCAAAGGCTTGTCTATCAGCGTCAGAGCCATAGTTTCTATATCCTGGTATAGAAGAGGTAAATCCAAACTCACGTGTACCCATGGCATTACACTGTCCTGTAATAGACATAGGGCTAGCGCCTTCACGTCCTACATTCCCTGTGATGAGTGCGAGGTTACAGATGGCAGAGACGGTGTCTGTACCGATGCTGCTTTGGTTGACACCCATTGTCCATGCAGACATCACAGCATCTGCTTGAGAGTAGATTTTGGCCAGATGGTAAAGCTCTTTGACCTCTATCCCTGTAATTTCTGCTACCTCTTGGGGAGGATAGTTGGCTAAGATGTGTTTTTTAAATTCTACATAGCCATTGGTACGTTCACGTATAAATTTTTCATCTTCCCACCCTTGTTCAAAGATGATATAGCACAGACCATTGATAAGTGCCAAGTCAGAACGAGGTTTAAGCGGCACAAAGATGTCAGCCATTTGAGCCGTCTTAGATTTACGGGGGTCTACCACGATGATGGTAGGCTTTTTGCCAGTGACAGCTTCATTTTTGGCGATGTGGAGTTTCAAAATAGGGTGATTATCCGCGATATTCGCCCCTATGAGCATAATGACATCGGCTTTTTCAAAGTCCTCATAACATCCTGTAGGGCCGTCAGATCCAAAAGTCTGTTTGTAACCCATCACAGCAGATGCCATACATAGTGTGGTGTTGCCATCATAGTTGTTGGTCTCTAACCCAAGCTGTACAAATTTACCAAGGGCATAAAAGTCCTCAGTCAATAGTTGTCCTGTAGAGATAACAGCCACTGCTCCCTTGCCATGTTCTGCTTGTATACGTTTAAATTCGTCAGAGGTATATTGAAAGGTCTCTTCCCATGTAGTAGGGGTGAGTTTACCATTTTTACGCATAAGAGGTGCTTCTACACGAGAGTCTGCGTAGACCATCTTGTGTTCACTCAAGCCTTTAGGACAGAGTGTACCAAAGTTCACAGAGTGTAGTGGGTCACCTTTGGAATAAACGGCTTTACCGTTTTTTACCCCGATATACATCCCACATCCCACACCACAGTACCCACAGGTACTTCTCACCCATTTGTCAGGTGCTTTATCTTTGGCTACTTTACCGAAGATGGGGTCATCTACGAGAGCGTACTTGTCTTCTTTGATGTCTAGACCTAGAAAGTCTTTTGTTTTTTGTATGAGGTTCATATTATATTTTACCTTCTATAAAATTTTGCATTTGTTGTCTTTTTTCTTGAGGTAACTCTAAAAGTAATTGATTTAAAGTTTTTTCAATAGCAGTATAAGACATATCTTCTTTCAGTAATGATTTAAACGTTGGATATGGCTCTTTTGTTATATCAATATTCATTTCATGTATGTATTCAAATAGATTTGAGATGTCAGTTGAATTTGAAAGTGAATGTTTTATTTGTCCCATAGATAGCCTTTCATAATATTTTTCTTTTTCAATAAAGTTAGTTCTATTTTATTTTTCATTCAATATACTCCTAATCACACCTATATCTAAAAACATAGGCACTGGTGTATTTTCTTTTAATTTTATAAATCCTAACTTCTCATAAAAAGAGACAGCATCTTCTTCTGCAAGTAGATACATACCTGCACAACCTGCTATTTTAGAAATGTCATAGACTTTATGTATGGCATCACTGAGTAGTTTTTTGCCTAAACCATGATGTTGCAAGCTTTTACTTACGCCTAACATACTTAGTTTTATAACGGGTAACATTGGTGGTGTTCCTATTGGTTTGTTACTATCATCAAATAGCTCCCTGGTAATAGCAAAGGTATCAAGGGTATAAAACCCTATAAAAGTCTCTTTTTCATCTACTAAGACATAGGCTTGTGAAAAATTCCGTTTGACACGTTTTTTGAGTGATTTATGTACAAAAGTATTTATCATCTCGTTATCACAGTTAAAGTTTTTTAATCCTTTGTATGTGGTATTTGTATCAAAAGCAACAAGTCTAGGCATCAAAACCTTTCATATTCAAAAGCTCTTTGAGTGCTTGGGTCGCTGGTTTAGGATGCTTTAATTCTTTTTCAAAATGATTCCACTCTTCTTTACTTAGTGTAAGTAATTGTTCTTCGTGCATGATGTCTTTAGCACGTTGTGTAGAAACAGAGATGAGAAATGAACTCAAATCCATACCTAAAGAGTGAGCAGCATTTTGTAACAGTTCTTTTATCTCAGAGCTTGTTTTAAACTCTATGCGAGCATCTTTTGTAATAGCTGACATATTTTATCCTTATACGGTTATTGTACGTATATTATATATTTTAAAAAGCATTTTGTCAATGCCTCTGATTCCCAGCAAAGAAATTCCCTGCCAATCCCAACGGTACAACCGTTCTATAAAACAAATACCGTCCACTAAGTTCTGATGCAAAGGCACCAAGTGTTGCGATTATCAATGTAGTGATAGCCAATCCTACCAAACCACTAGCGGTAAACAAAATAGCTAAAAGTGGTAAGCCCAAAGCAAATAGAGCTAGAGAATAGACTCTAAACTTTTTCACTTGCCCAAAGTGTTCTTGAAGTAAGATACGGCTTCTGTTGTATTGATAGTAGAGTGGGTCTTCCTTGTCCAAGTGACGGTAGAACATGACTTCTTCTAATATGACAAGGGCTTGTAACATACCTACGAGTAGTGTGATAGCAAGCAGTACCATGACACCTTGTGTGCCATTGGCTATGAGCAACGCAGTAGCGATGAGTAGGAAACCGATGTAGCCTGAACCAAAGAACTTTTTGGTGGTGGCTTTTCTGTTCCAGCTTGGGCGTGCTTTGATGCGGTATATCATCGACTGTGCGTAGATACCATAAACACCTATGACAAGCGTAATGGCTTCAAGGACTAGTAGCCCAAAGCCTTGGATGTCTAAAAAATAGAAGAGGGCAACGAGCGAGGCTAGTCCTGCAAAGGCACCGAGTGCTATGGCCTCACGGCTCAGCCATGAGGTACGCCAGTTTTTCATCGCCATGAGTGCCATACCTGGTCTGCCCAAGTGTAGGGCAGAGAGTGGTAAGCCAATGGCTGCTGGTAAAAAGGCGAGGATTGCCATAGCTAGATTAGGTTTGGGTAGGTTGAACCCTAAACTAAAGAGTAGCTCTCCTAAAAAGAGTGCCAAAAATGCACCCAAACTTACCTGTGTTAGTACCGTCATAAATACGAGTGGTAATTCCGAGTGTGCAGGTTTGAGCAGATGCTCATCTGCGATACGAAGTTCCTCTCCCTCTTTGAGTTCGGGTAGGGTATAGCGTGTAGTAGGTTTAGTAATCTCTATGTCAGGTAGGTGAGGGGCTACACCCTCTTTTGCCATATCTTCATCTAACCATTGCTTGACATTAAAGACTTCTATCTCTATGGCATTAGAAGGACAGGCCTGTACACAAGCAGGAGTTTGACCCATTTCTAGCTTATCGGCACACATATGACACTTGGTGACAATACCTCGCTCTTGGTTAAAAACAGGCACTTCATAGGGGCAGTTCCATGTACAGTACTGGCACCCAATACAGCTAGGGTCATCATGCCAGACAATACCATTGTCAAACTTGATGTATGACTCTGTAGGACAGCCTATAAGACACTCAGGCTCTATACAGTGGTTACAGCTCATAGAGTTGAAAAGTTGCAGGGTATCTGGGAATGCTCCCATCTCCATCTCTCCAACCCTACGCCATTTGATGTCGTCTGGATTGGCATTTTGTTCGTTACAGGCGACTTCACAACAGTGACAACCCACACAGGCAGTTGCATCAAAGTGAAAACGGTACTGTTCGCCATCTTTGAGGTCGGGCAGGTCGATGCTGTAGTTACCACATTGCATACCTGTGTTGGTTTTGTGGTTGATAAAGTCGGCTAGGGGGGTATGTTGAGTGAGAGGTTCGACAGCCATTAAACCTCCTTCAACGCAACAAGTAATTCAGAAAAAACAGCCGCTCTTTCATTTTTTTTCTCGTGCGTCATGTTGTAGATAATCTCAGAGAGTTTTGCAGGTACTTTTGGATTTAATTTGCTAACCGTATCTCTTTTAATTGTTTTAGGACGTAGTAGAGTAGGAGCTAGGCCATCTACAGACTCAAAACGTTTTTCTCCTGTAAGCAATTTGAAAAGTTTCAGTCCAAAACCAAAGAGTTCATACTCTTCACGTTTAGAGCTTTTAGGCTCTGCGTCAAGTTCTAGCATCACATTTAAATCTAATTTATCATTTAAAATATAGTTTATCTTGGTAAAAAATGCCAAGGCCTGAAAGCTGTAGTTACGGCTTAAAAATCTATCATCAAAGGCCTCATAAGTCTCTGCTCTTTGTTTGTGTGTGGCATAGGTTTTGAGCAGGTACTTCACATGGTGTTTGGCTTCTGTAATAGGTAGAGCCTTGTGTAGGTGGTGTGCTTCTTGTGCTTCACGGGTGATTTTCCCACCAAGGAAGATATGTACACCATCCACACGGTTACCCTCGCTGTCTTTTGCCTTACATCCCTCAAAGCCGATATCGGCAATACCATGTACCCCACAGCCTTTAGGACAGGCAGACCAGTTCATACGTACATTGGCATTTTCTATGGCAACTTCTGAGTTTAAAAAGTGTGCCATCTCTATGGCATCTGGTTTGTTAGGAATGACCCCAAAGCTACAAGTAGCTGTCCCTGCACAGGCTATCATATCTGCAAAGTAGAGGTTGTTAAATTTGGCGTATTTGCTCACTATTTCAGAAGCTTCCACATCAGCTAAATTTTCTGTTGGAATGTTAATGATATAGAGGTTTTGGTCGTAAGTGAGCCTGATGTTGCCATCGGCATACTGTTTTGCAGTCTGGGCTGCGGCTATCATGTCAGTACCAGAGAAGATACCTGAAGGTACTATCATCTTGTAGTTCATTTTACCATTGCGTCCGAGCACCTTGTTAGAACCAAGAGCGATGTTTTGTGACTGCACCATGGTAGTCCCTGCTGGTGCAAAGGCTAGTCCGCTTTGTTTCTTGATAGCATCTACAAAATTTTCTATACCTACATCATTGAGCAGAAATACCAAACGGTTTTTGTTTCTGTTGTCACGGTATCCGTAGGTTTTAAAGACTTCTAAGAGTGCTTTGTAAAAAACAGGTGCTTCTTCTACGGTCACAAACAGATTGGCATCTTGAGATTGTACGCCTACACGTGCACCAAGATAGACATTGAACCCAAATACGCCTTCTTTTTGTGCCAAAATAAAGTTACAGTCATGCCCAAAGATGTTACAAGAGTTAGAGAGTGAACCAAGTACACCAGTGTTAAATTTACGAGGCAGGGCAGAAATCCATTCAGGGTTTTCTATAAAAATACTTTGAAGTTTCTCTATAAGTGGCATACATTCGATGATGTTGTCATAAGCGATACCATCCAGAGGGTCAGTGACAATGTTACGAGGATTGTCTACCCCCGTTTGAAAGGTAGAGATACCTACTTCTTTAAGTGCTGTCAATACTTTGGCGATGTCTTCTATCTGTAAGTAACGTAATTCTACTTGCATACGTGTGGTGATATCTATGTAGTCGTTACCATATTGCTTTGCAAGTTCACCTATGCGTACAGCTTGTTCATAGTTTAGTTGTCCTGCAGGCACGCGTACACGAAGCATAAAGTCTTCACCCTTGTCAAAAAGCCCAAAACATTTCAGAAAGTATGCAGAATCTTCTTTGGATAGTCCCTCATACCCTGCAGTAGCAATCTCTTCAAGTTTTGCATAGACATCCATGGGCATTTTAAGTGCTTTGGTAGCTTCTACTTTATTTACTTTTTTACTTCTGGTTTCTAGTGCTTTTTCTAAAATAGTCATTGTTCGTTTCCTATTGTTTGGGTGGATAATATTATCGTGATTATAGTATTTTTTTTCTTTATATCCATCTTAAGATTGATTAAAAAATAGACAATTTGTTTGATTAAATTTTAATCACATGACTGGTATAATTTCTAACAATCTATATTATAATTCGTGTATTCATTTTTAAGGAGTCAATTATGGCAGGATTTAAAGCACTCAAGGGTCAGGGACACGCACCAACGTTGTTTATGGCTTTTTTGTATTTCGATATGAGTTTTATGGTGTGGACTATGTTAGGACCACTTTCAACAGAAATTACTGAAGCATTAGCAATGCATGGTGAAATTATTACAGCAGGTCAAAAAGCAACATTGCTTTCTTTACCAATTCTTTCTGGTGCGATACTAAGGATTGTACTTGGCTTTGGTGTGGATAAGTTAGGTGCTAAACTCACAGCACTTATTGCACAAGCGATTGTGATTGTATCATTGCTTACAGCATTTACGCAAGGTGAAAATATTACATATAATCAATTACTTGTCGTAGCACTTGGTCTTGGGTTTGCAGGGGCATCGTTTGCCGTGGCACTTCCACAAGCAGGACAGTGGTACCCACCTAAGTTACAAGGTGTTGTCCTTGGTATTGCAGGGGCTGGTAATATTGGTGTGGTTATTGACTTTCTTTTTGCACCTAAGATTGCAGAAAAATGGGGCTGGGAATATGTATTTGGTGTAGGTGCTGCGATGGCTATCATTGTTTTTGTAGCGTACCTTTTCTTGGCAAAAAATGCTCCAGAATCGGTCTATAAAGCAAGACCTAAAAAAGTATCAGATTATCTTAAATTGCTACGTGATAAAGATACATGGTGGTTCAATCTCTTTTATGCCATCTCTTTTGGTGGATTTGTAGGATTTGCAGGATATATGAAAGTCTATTTGATGAATACCTACCAAGCAGATATGTCAGCGTTTGGATTAGATGTATTTAACGAACCAAACGTAAAAGTTATCGCTGGGTACTTTGGTGCCTTGACTATCTTTGCAGGGGCAGTACTACGTCCTGTAGGTGGTTCTATCGCTGATAAGATTGGTGGGGTTAAAGCACTCTACTTCTTTTATGGTTCTGTAGCTGTATTGGTAGCACTTTTAGCCGTAGCTGATTTACCATTTTTTGTAGCCATTGCAGTACTCTTTATGATTATGGCAAGTTTGGGTATGGCAAATGGTGCAGTATTCCAGTTGGTACCACAGAGATTTGGTAAAGATATTGGTATTATGACAGGTATCGTTGGATGTGCAGGTGGACTTGGTGGTACAGCACTTATCAAGACACTTGGTTGGTCAAAAGGAGCATTCGACGGTTATATGGTTGGTTTCTTTATCTTTGCAGCTGTGGTTCTTATAGCGATTATAGGACTTAGTACAGTGAAAACAAGGTGGAGAACAACTTGGGGTGCAAGTGCAGGCGGTATGATATAATATTCAACTGTAGGGGCAGATTCCATATCTGCCCTCAAACGTGAGAATAAAATTGATTTTAGATTCAAAATACAATGATTATTCTTGTGTTCAAAACAAAGGGCAGAAATAGATTCTGCCCCTACGATACATATTTTAAATTATGTCATAATCTTTTATCATATAATTTAGAATATCATTCAAAAGGTTTCCCTCATGTCCAAACAAAATATCGAAACATCAGGCTTTACACTAGCTAAAGGTTCTCAATTAAAAGGTGATGATTTTTTTGAGATTAAGGTGATGGATACGATTACTGTGGCAGTCGTTTGTGATGGTGTTGGATCTGCGATGTATGGGGCAGAAGCAGCAAAACGTACCTGTCACTTTTTAATTAATTCACTCAAAAATAGACCTCAATCATGGAGTATGGAAAAATCTATTAAACACTTCATAAAAAATATCAATCGTGTATTGTATATGGAATCAATAGAAGAGTATGAACGAGAAGAATTGGTCACTACGCTCACACTTGTTGTCATAGAAGGAGATAGACTCTATGGTGCCAATGTAGGTGATAGCCGTATCTATCTGCACAGGGATGATACACTCATTCAACTCTCGGATGACCATGCCATGGATGAAGAAGGTATGGAGAATGTATTGACTGCTGCGATAGGCTTACAAGAGGATGTAGAACCATATTATTTTGAAAATAATTTACAAAGTAAAGACCGTATACTTTTATGTAGTGATGGACTCTATAATGAGTTAAATAACAATGAACTAAAAGATGCAATGCATATGAATGCTTCATTTTTGGTCAAAAAAGCTTCTAAAAAAGTAGATGATAATTTGCCTGATGATACGACAGCTGTTTTAATTGAAATAAAAGAGCTTGACCCTAGACTTAAATATAAACAAAAGAAGCTTATGATAGAAGCGTTTTATAAAAAAGGTGACACAATAGATGGTTATGTATTAATCAAACCATTAATACAAAATAACCGTACATGGTTATGCGAAAAGAGAGGCCAGCAGTATGTGATTAAGTTCGCCCCATATGAGACGTTAGAAGATGAACACATGCTTGATTTATTTGTAAAAGAGGTCTGGATGGCAAAGCGTCTTAAAGCAGGTTTTTTCCCTAAAGTTGCAATCCCCAATAATAGATCGCATCGCTATTATATTATGACCTTTGTAGATGGTATACCTCTTAAAGAATATATAGTGAAAAAACCTCTATCTGTTGATTTGAGTATAGAGCTTGCTACTTTTTTACTTAAAATGTCTCAATATCTTATTAAACAGGATTTAGTACATGGTGACATTAAGCCAGAGAATATTATGGTCTATACCAATAAAAAAGGTAAAGAGACATTTAAGATGGTTGATTTTGGAAGTATTACCGAAGCTTACACTGATGTAAGTAGAGCAGGTACACCTAGTTATTTAGCGCCTGAACGTTTTTCTCAAGCTCCCATTACTGAACAGACTGAAGTGTATGCTATTGGTGTGACACTGTATGAAGCACTGACTCAAAAATTTCCATTTGGTGAGATAGAACCCTTTCAAAATCCAAACTTTGACAAACGTATTAAACGTGCAAGTCAGCATAACGCCAAGATACCTACATGGCTAGATTCGGTGATTATGCGAGCAATAGATGTAGATATAGACAAACGTTATAGCCATTATTCAGAAATGCTTTTTGAAATTAGTAATCCCGAAAAAGTGAAACCCTATTTTGATAAGCAAGTATCTTTTATAGAAAGACATGAAAAAATGGTATATAAAATTGGATTTATATCGATGCTAATTTTGAACTTTGTGCAGCTTTTTTGGTTTTGATGGTGTAGGTGAATTTTTTTCTTTCAATATAATAGTACTGTTAGCTTCTTTGGTAATTATGGTAGTGTTATTGTCTCTTAGGTTGCTCTCAGCAATAGTAAGATTGTGTTCTTTGAGATGTTTTTTGAAAGCTCGAACATTCACTAAATGTGTTTTATAATCATTTGAAAAAATATGTGATCCATCTTTGGTAAGCATAAAAAAGAAATAGTTGCTTTGTTTTGGTGAATATGCAGCTTTTAGTGCATCTATACTCACGGTACTTAAAGGTACAGGAGGAATCCCTTTGTATTTATAGGTATTAAAATAGCTAGTATCTGTTTTGATACGTTCAGGTGTTACGATGGTATGTGCATATTTACCATAGTTTAATGTCCCATCCATTTGGAGTCGCATATGTTTATTGAGTCGATTATAGATAACAGAAGAGATAAGAGGCATCTCCTCAACACGATTACTCTCTTTTTGTATAATAGATGCTATGATAAGTAGTACTTTTAGTTCTAAGGGCGAGAGTTCTTTATTGCAATATTTTTGAGAAAATCTTTTCAGAAGTGCAGTGGATGTAGAGAGTAGATATTCAATGGTTGTATTTTCATCTGCCTGTCTTGCAACAACGTACCTACCTGCAATAATATCTGCTTCTTTGAATATACTTTGTGATCGGTATGCTTTTAATAATGTATGATGATCCAGTTTCATATCATTTGCTAAACGTTTGGTTAGTTCAAGACTTGTCTCACCTGCAAAAATTTCCACTTGCATAGTAGGAGCACTCTTTTTATGAAGGTTATGAAAAAACGAGATTCTACCCTCTGTTTGGTTAATATGATACCAACCTTTTTTAGGCATTGTAATAAATTTCAAGAGTAAATTATCTATAGCATATGTTTTATATCCATGCTTATTCAGGGTATCTAAGAGAGTTTGTGGATCAGAGGATGAAAGATAGAAAGTATTTTGTTTTAAAGATGTTGTGAGTGAATTATATATGAGTAATGCGAGCAATATAAGTGTAATAATCTCAATCAAAAACACAATAATATAGTATTTTATTTTGACAACTTTTTTTATCCGCTTCATGTGTTCCCCGTCCATTTAGGTTATACAAACATATGATAGCTAAATTGTTTAGAAAAAAGAAGATGTAACGCAAATTTTGGCTTTCATTAAAATAAACGACAATCTTCTCTTATGGTATGTAGAAATTTTTTATCTGCATTATATATAAATGCATAATTAAAGAGCGTACTTTTAAGTATATCCCTTAACGCTTCTTCGTTTTCAAACCAATGTGGACGATCGATGCCTGGTACTTTGGTTTTAGGAGGGGTTAATACAATACCCTTTACCCAGTTATTAGAGCGTTTTATATATTCACGTGCCTCTACAATATCTGGGATATTGTCTGTAAAAATAGCTACTTTATCGCTTTTGTTTGAGCGTGTAGTATTGAGCTGTGTATCGATAAATACTGGGCTAAAGTGCTTGGTATATTTAAGGCGCTCTATATCATAGGGTAGGCTATTTTCATTACAAAAATGAATGACACGGAGGAGATATTCTAGGTGAAAGGGTATGAGTTCTTTTTCTTGGTATACATATCCATCTACTTTAAATGTGGTTTTAAAGAGGGTATCAAATACGACATAACCATTTACTTCGTGCTCAAGCTTTTGTATGTCAGGTTTGATGAGTTTCATAAGTTCTGTATCTGTACCTACATAGAGTGTACCATCTGTATTAAGTATTTGTTCAAATGCCTTACGCCAGTCACTAGAAATAAAATCAATATTTGTTTTATGTGTCAGTATCATCTTTAGAAATGTCATTTCATGTGCAGATACAAGAAAAAATTGTGCCTCTTTTTTAATTACAACATAGCGTATGAGTTTAAAAGCAGCAAGTTGAATGTCTGAGACCTTAATCCATGCGATTTCATCATCATTTCTTTGTATGGTTTCATCATCATATATGATGGCATAGGCACCATTTGCTATGGCTTGATCAATCTCTTCTTGATTCGAAGAGAAAAATAGGTCACCATGTTCCACTTTTGATTGAAACACAGTTGCAGACTCTATGGCTTGGACTTGTGGTGTATTGCTAAGTGTTCCCTCTGTGAGGTTTAAGATATCTTCTATTTTCATATTAACCTATTGGTGTTCCAGCTGTTTTTGGCTTCTCTGGGCGTATCATACAGAGTCCATCTTCATCTTTGGCAGCGAGGAGCATTCCTTGGCTGATCATTCCCATGAGTTTGGCTGGTTTGAGGTTGGCTACGACACAGACTTGTGTGTTTAGCATATCTTCTGCTGCGTACCACTCTTTGATACCTGCTACAATTTGTCTAGGCTCTGCTTCGCCTACATCGACTTGGAGCAAAAGGAGCTTTTTACTCTTAGGCACCTCTTGCGCTTCTATGACCGTACCTACTTTAAGTGAGGTTTGGAAAAACTGGTCTATGCCTATGAGTGCTACACCTTCGGTTTCATTACTCTCTTTAGACTTAGCCACACTTTTCTTTTTGTCGTCTCCTGCACTTTTGGAAGGCTTGTCTGCTGGTTCTATCTGTGTAAGCAGTGGCTCTTCTATACGAGGGAAGAGAGGATCGATTTTTGTCAAGGTAAATGGTGAGAGTAGCTCTGTTCCTTTTGCAATCTTTTCAAAACTATCTGCATTTATGTTAAAGTGCAGTGCATTGGCTATTTTGGTACAGACTGCAGGCATGACTGGGTAGAGCATGATAGAGACTTTGGCTAGAATAGCCGATATCAAACCATTGAGTGCCATGGCTTCTTCCTCTTTGCCATTTTTCATGAGGTTCCATGGTTCATATTTATCTATGGCACGGTTGGCTACAGTGAGTGGTCTCCAAAGCTCTTCTAGGTAGCGGTGGATTTGCATTTCATACAGTAGAGGCTCTAATTTGTCTAAAGAAGCATGCACTTCATCGAGCTCTGCTTGATAGTATTTAGCCACATTGCTAGACTCTACTTTGCCATCAAAATATTTGCCACTCATACCTATGACACGGTTGAGTAGGTTCCCAAGGTCATTGCCCAGATCAGAGTTGATACGGTCTATGAGTGCTTTTTGGCTAAAGTCACCATCCCCGCCAAAAGGTACTTCACGTAGCATAAAGTAACGGAAGTTATCTAGCCCATAGGCATCGGCTACCTCTTTTGGGTTGACGACATTGCCTTTGGATTTAGACATTTTTTCACCATCACGTGTCCACCATCCATGTGCTGCAATGTGTTTAGGTAGAGGCAGTCCAAGACTCATCAAAAATGCAGGCCAGTAGATGGCATGAAAACGCAAGATATCTTTACCGATGAGTTGTACGCGTGCAGGCCAGTAGTCCATATTGGCATCATCTGTGCCATAGCCTAAGGCAGTGACATAGTTCATCAATGCATCGAGCCATACATACATCACGTGTTTAGGGTCATTCATCTCTGCAGGAAGTTTGACACCCCAGTCAAATGAGGTACGGGTAATAGAAAGGTCTTGAAGCCCACCTTCAACAAAACGGATAACCTCATTCTTTTTACTTCTTGGCAAGATACAGTCAGGTGTGTCGTTGTACCAAGCAAGGAGTTTATCTTCGTAGGCAGAGAGTTTAAAGAAGTAAGACTCTTCTTCTACCACAGAAGTGCTTTTGCCACACTCTGGACAAAATTCACCATCTACGAGCTGAATCTCTGGAAAAAATGTCTCACAAGAGATACAGTAGTGCCCTTTGTAGGTGTCTTTATAGATGTCACCATTGGCATGCATGGTAGAAAAAGCTTTTTGTACACCCTTCATATGGTCTGCATCTGTGGTTCTGATAAATTTATCATAAGAGATATCAAAATCATCCCAAAGATCTTTAAAGGTTGCAGAGATTTTATCTGCATAGGCTTGGGTACTTTCGCCTCTTTTTTTAGCGGCTTCTTCTATCTTCTGTCCGTGTTCATCTGTACCCGTGAGAAAAAAGGTCTCCAGTCCAGCAAGACGTGAGTATCGTGCTAGGGTATCAGCGATGATGGTAGTATAGGCATGACCAATATGGGCGATGTCGTTTACATAGTATATAGGGGTAGTGATATAGGCTTTTTCGCAAGAGTTTGACATGGTGTGTTTCCTTAAACAAATGAGTTTTTGGTTTACTTGGGAGTAAATTTAGTAAATGGATTTTATCTAAATAGTGCTGTGTATTACGAATTATAAAGTTATTTTGCTATAATAATCCCAAAATATTCAATTTTATCAAAGGAGTGTTTATGTCAATATTATTTTTACGTCTTTATAATGCTGTATTTAATGCTCCTTTGGCTTTGGCAAACTTAAAAGCATGTCATTGTAACTGTTATTTTAAACTCAAAACCAAGCTGGCTTTGCTTTTACATCACTATATTCCTAGATGTCCATATTATACTACCTTTTATGCATTTAGACGTACCGGCGTACATCCTCCTCAAAGTCTTTTTTCACTCTAAATTACTATCAACACTGATTTTACCACATAGGGAGCGATTGCCATCGCACCAGCTATATATTTCATATATTATATGTAATGTGGTGCGATGGCAATCGCCCCCTACAAGGTTTCTATATATTATATTTATTTAAGAAAAAGGAACAATGATGTCACACAATTATATTATAGGATTTCCACGTATTGGGGAACAAAGAGAACTTAAAAAAGCATTAGAACTTTATTGGGCAAAAAAAACTGATTTTTCTGAAGTTGAAAAAGTAGCTTCAGAACTTAGAGTAAGACATTGGAAATATCAAAAAGAAGCAGGGATAGATTTTATTTCCTCTAATGATTTTTCGTTTTATGACAATATGCTTGATACAGCTATAATGCTTGGAGCGATTCCTAAACGTTTTAGTGGATTAAAAGATGACGAACTTTATTTTTCTATGGCTCGTGGTAATAAAAATGCTGTAGCTATGGAAATGACCAAGTGGTTTAATACCAACTATCATTATATAGTGCCAGAGCTTTCATTAGAAGATAGTTATACACTTAATGCCACTAAAATATTAAGTGAGTACAATGAGGCAAAAGCATTAGGTATTAAAACCAAAATAAATCTCATAGGACCTATTACATTTTTAGGTTTGTCAAAGCGAATAGATAGGGGAGATACTTATGAGTTGTTTGGAAAAATACTCCCAGTATATGAAGCTTTACTCGCAGAGATAGCTAAATTGGATGATCAGATTATTATACAAATTGATGAGCCTATTTTTGTAAAAGGTATGGAGTCAAAAGTCTTAAGTCTTATTAAACCATGTTATGATATTTTGGCTAATATATCAAAAAATATTAAAA
>JALSPX010000288.1 GCA_026985755.1 Sulfurovum sp.
CTTGGTGTTTACAGTCTACAAAAATGATTGAGGCATTAAATGCATTAGGTTATCCTCATGAAAAAATGAAATGGTATAGAGGAGGGCTTCAGGCTTGGCTGAATGTTAATCTTAGTACCGTTACAGAAAATTGAACACTCTGATTAATATAAGGAGAGTTTTTTACCATATTTTACACCTTTTGTAGGCTAGTTTATCTCACACATGGTATAATCTTTTATTAGCCTAAAGGAGCACTTAGCATGACAGTAGATGCACAACTCATCGAACATATGATGAACCCCAAAAATTACGGTAGCATGGAGAGTGCAGATACCCAAGGTATAGGTAAGAACCCAGAAAATGGTGAAAAAGTTGCCATCTATATACGTGTAGGCAAAGATGAAGAACAACCCTATGTCCAAGACATACGTTTTCAAGCCATAGGATGTACCACGACTGTTGTAGCAGGCTCTATGCTTACAGAGGAGGCAAAAGGGCTTCATTTTCAAGGCATACAAGAGCTTGTCGATACAACCATGAACTTTTTAGACAAAATCCCAGAAGAAGATGCAGCGTGTTCTGAGATGGTGGCTTTAGCCATCAAAGCAGCAATAGATACTTACACCAAACGCCAAGAAGATGCAGACTACCCCGTCATCACCTATACGGTATCTAACTCCTGTGTACCCAAAGAAGACCACAGTGAGGGACACAAATAATATGCAAAACTTAATGATTAAAACCCATGAAGTATGGCTAGAGATGCTTATGGCAGGCTTTATGAGCAACACAGAAAACAAGCAAGTACTTTTTGATTTTTCAGATATCTTGTTTAGACATTTTACGTGGCTTGAGCATGAGGTCATTGAACTAGGAGAGTCTTACAGTTATGACAGAGATGCCATAGCTATAAAAGTAGACAGACTACAAGATATACTGCAAGATATTATTAAAAAATTAGACGTACTCGATTTACAACTCCTAAGTTCACCCGATAAAGAACTAAATGCTCGTATCGCCAGTGACATACACTATATGAGAGATGTCTTACATCACATGAACGATGAAGTAGTCACAGCCTTTAACATGGCACGCAAATTTCCAAATATCGACCTTACCCAAGAAGCCACAGATGCTTTGACACTCTTTTTGTTTGAAGAGACCTACAAAGAGTACGAGCTAATTATGATTTACAACTACCTCAAAGCACACAGTGATGATGCCTATATGAATAGAATCTTTCAGATATTGATTGATGAGAGCTTTTTTCATCTGAAACGTTTTGGCGATATGGGTGCAAAAATGGGAATACTTGGTGTACCCAGAGTCATCATGAAAGAGCTCTACCAAGTAGAGGATATTGTACAGTTTCTAAAAGAGGGCATCAACGAAGAACTTGCAGCCAAAGAAGAGTGTAAAAAACTCTCAGACGCCGTAGGCAAAGACAGTCCCGAGCTAGCAAAGTTTTTTGACTTCATCAACCATCAAGAGAATTATCATATCTCTTTGATGGAGGATGCTTTGAAGTATTTTGATGGGAGATAGATGAAAAAAGCAGTTCCGTTTTTATTTGTTTTTATGCTAACCCTGTCAGCGGAAAACATAAAAGAAAAAACAATGATAACAATAAAAGATACAACAATAAGATATATGAACTTTCAGCCCAAGCAGGTAGATACTACTTGCTTGGAAAGCAGAGTAGATAAGCTCTTTAAAGTGATTGAAAACGATCGTGAAGCACGAAGGCTTTTTAAAGAGATAAGCAAAGAGTATGATGCTAAAAAAAATGAAAAAATAAGAGAAAAGATAGTGAGCCTCTCTGGAGAGCTTTTGCAAATGAAACATATATCGTATAAAGGCAATCATGAGTGGAGGGCAGTTGTTTCGAGCAAATATTTAATGATTGAAAACAGTAAAAAGAGTATATATGTTATGTATCCTCTTGAGCCTAATTATGTTATTTTTTTAGATAAACCGTATGATGCCTTTATGGATAGTAAAGGCTATGGTATTGGAGTAAGAAGCTTGAAGCATTGGATTGATATGAAGGAGTGCTTTTGAAGTATAGGGGGCAGCTGTTGTAAATACCCCCTTTATATTCGAGCTTCTATCATGTTTAGCCCTTTCGGCGAACGTGTGTCTGTTTGCAAATTTCCTCATTGGTGTTGTGAAGGGCACAAGCATTAAAATGCAGTGCAAGTGAAGCACTAAATGCTGAATCGTACAACATCCTACAAGATATGCAATAACTCAATTTAAAATTTGGATACCTACAGCAATCCCATCATCAACTTCGCATCATCGGTCATCTTGTCTTGTCCCCATGGTGGGTCGAAGACGATGTCTACGTCTATGTTTTCTAAGCCTGATTGACGGCTTACGATGCTTTTGACCAAGTCTACGATGACTTGAGAAAAAGAACAGGTAGCAGAGGTGAGGGTCATGGTGATTTTACACATTTTTAGCATACTTACTTCATTTGTCCAGCACTCTATGTTATATACCAGTCCTAAGTCATAGATATTTACAGGCAATTCTGGGTCGTAAATCTGTCTGAGGTGTTCTACGATTTTCTCTTCCATCTCTTTGTCTGAGGGTTGTTTGTCTATAAACTTTTGACGTTCTGCTGCCATTTTTTCATCGATAGTCTCTTGTGTGTTTTGTGGAAACTTTGCTTCATAAGCAGCGAGTTCTTCGGCTGTGGTAGGGATGTCTGATTCTTGTATATTATTGATATCCATATTATTCTCCTTCTTTACATCGTTGTGCATAGGCATAGACCATTTTCAAAAATGCTTCGAGACTCTGCTGACGCACAGGAGAGAGGAGTTCTATAATCCCCAAGTCTTGCAGTTTGGTAGGGTCAAAAGCGAGTATCTCATCTACTGGACGGTTTGCAAAAATGTCTAGTAGTAGGGTTAGCATACCTTTTGCCATCTCTGAGGTGCCTTCTCCACGTAGGAGAAGCTTCCCCTCTTTACATTCACCCACAAGCCATGCGTCTGAAGCACAGCCGTGCACATAAGTATCATCTGTTTTCTCTTCTTCAGGCAAAGTCGTATGTTTTTTACCCAAATCAAAAATATACTCTAGCTTTTCATTGGCAGTAGGGAAGAGATCGAAATCTTCTTTGTAATTGGCTATGGTTTCTTCCATGTTCATGTTTTGTCCTTTGTAGGGGGCGATTGCCATCGCACCGTTTTAGCCCTTACGGCGAAAGTGTGATTGTCTACATATTACCTTGCGTGGTGCAATGAATTGCACCCTACGTGTTTTTATAAAAGACTGCTTCAAACGCAGATTTGATGCGCTCTTGCTGTCTGGTGTCTTTGACTTCTTCTATCAGTGTATTGGCAAAGGCGATGACCAGCATCTTTCTAGCTTCCACATAGCTAATACCACGACTCTGTAGGTAAAAGAGTTGTTTTGGGTCTAGCTGTCCTGTGGTGGCACCGTGGCTTGCTTCTAGTTCGTCTATATAGATTTCCAGTTGTGGCTTGGATGCCATATAGGCTTTGTCGTGCAATAAAATTGACTTAGAGTTTTGTTCTGCTTTGGTGTACTTGGCTGAGTGCTCTACACGTATGAGCGCATCGAAAATCCCTCTGGCTTCACCATCGAGTATGTTTTTTGCCTCTTGTTTAGACGTAGAGTGCTCACTCACATGGACTATCTGTGAGACAGTACCGCGTTTAGAGTCAGCATTGAGATAGAGCAGGTGACCTGCATCTACATGGGCATGCTCCAAGAGCTCTACTTTGAGTAGTTGTAGTGCTTGATCTCCACCGAGGTCAAAGCTTTTGAGGATGGCATTGGCATTTTTAGCCACATTGACTTTATGCGAAGCAATCATCGCGTAGTGATTGTCTTGCATAGATTGCATCTTGACCACTCTTAGTGTAGAGTCTTGCGCGATATGCATATCATACCCATAGAGTACCAAGGTATTTTCTATATCCTCGCAGATAAAGTTTTCATACACGGTTGCATGTCTATTGGCTTGGTTATAAAGGACAATACGGTAGTGAATCAGTGTATCACTCTGTGTATATGTGTGTTCGATCTCTACTTCTGTATCACCATCTAGTTCTATTTTGATGGTTTGTGGGCAGAGTAGGTGACCGAGGTAATACATAGGGTCAAAATGATCCATGTCTATCTGCTGGCAGGCTTCGTTGTAGATACGCATCCCTTGTGGGGCAGCCACGACTACACCATCTACTATCTCTATTTTGTCAGAAACTTCTAGGGTTTTAGGCACATAATTCAGTGTTTCGTATGCTTTATCTAGCACTTTTTCTACATCAAAATAACGGTACTCTTCACTCTTTTTACTAGGCAATCCAAGTGACACAAAACGCTCTACAAGCATTTCACGTTCTTTTGCACCTAACAAGTCTGTGACTTCTTGAGGGTTTTTATGTTTGAGGTCTATGAGATTCATTACTCCTCCTCTATGGCATCATACCCATGCTCTTCTAGCTGAGAGACAAGCTCTGGTCCAGCCGTTTTAATGACTTTACCATCTTTAAGTACATGAATATAGTCAGGCTCGATGTAGTCAAGTATACGTGAATAGTGCGTAATCACAAGGAAAGTACGTTTCCCATCTTTCATTTTGTTAATCCCCTCTGAAACGGCTCTAAGCGCATCGATGTCCAGCCCTGAGTCAATCTCATCTAGTATGATGACTTCTGGTTCGAGTATAAGCATTTGGAGTATCTCGTTACGTTTTTTCTCTCCACCCGAAAAGCCTTCATTTAAAGAACGGCTAATCATATCCGACTTCATGCCCAGCATCTCAAGATGTTTTTTCATTTCACGTAAAAACTCTGCAGCGTTGAGCTCCTCTTTGCCTTCGTGTTTACGTTTGGCATTGAGTGCAGTTCTTAGGAAATAAGCATTGTTTACCCCAGGTATCTCCACAGGGTGCTGGAATGAAAGGAAAATACCTTCCAAGGCTCTCTCTTCTGCTTCCATCTCTACAATGCTTTTGCCTTTATAGATGATGTCTCCACCGAGTACTTCTATATCATAGTGACCTACGAGTGCTTTAGAAAGGGTTGATTTACCTGCACCGTTTGGTCCCATGATGGCATGTACTTTTCCTGCTTCTAGCTCTAGGTTTAACCCTTTGAGTATCTGTTTGTCACCTATCTTTGCTTGTAAATTCTCTATTTTCATAACGGTATTACTCATCCTACACTTCCTTCTAATGTTAATTCTAATAATGCTTTGGCTTCGACTGCGTATTCCATAGGCAGTTGGCTAAAGACTTGTTTACAAAAACCGTGGACTATCATAGACACGGCATCTTCTTCGTTGATACCTCTTTGACGGAGGTAAAAGAGTTGTTCGTCACTTATTTTCGAGGTAGTGGCTTCATGCTCTACTTGTCCTTGGGTGTCTTTAGACTCCAAGTAAGGGAAAGTATGTGCCCCACATTCGCTACCTATAAGCAGTGAATCACACTCAGAGTAGTTACGAGACCCTGTGGCATTCGCCCCAATCTTGACTAATCCTCTGTAGGTATTTTGCCCTTTCATCGCCGAGATACCTTTAGAGATGATGGTCGAAGAGGTATTTTTACCTATATGTATCATCTTGGTACCTGTGTCAGCTTGTTGGGCTAGGGTAGTGACGGCTACGGAGTAAAACTCACCCACAGAGTTGTCACCCTTTAAGATACAGCTAGGGTACTTCCATGTAATAGCAGACCCTGTCTCTACCTGTGTCCAAGACACCTTGGCATTGTCACCCTCACAGATGGCTCTTTTGGTGACAAAGTTATAGATACCCCCTTTACCTGTCTCATCTCCTGGGTACCAGTTTTGGATGGTAGAGTATTTTATCTCTGCATCTTTGAGGATAACCAGCTCTACCACAGCTGCATGAAGTTGATTCTCATCACGTGTAGGTGCAGAACACCCTTCGTTATAGGAGACATGAGAACCTTCATCGGCGATAATCAGTGTACGCTCAAACT